>NZ_JBEOXS010000080.1:16972-27960 GCF_040296705.1 Streptomyces sp. NPDC002055 | reverse complement strand
GAGCGGACCCGTTCAGCGTAGGCCGCGGGGCGGGCGCGGTCCCGGTGGGGCGGACGCCTTCGGGACGGCCGTCGTGGGGGACGCGGGTGCGCTCTGGGGCGCCCGGGGCGAGACCGTCGACCCGGACCGGGTCGCGGCCGTCGCCCGGCAGGCCGGGCGCCCGTTACTGGTCGTCCTCGACGGGCCCGAGGAGATGCCGCCGGTGCCGGAACCCCGGCTGCGCGCCTGGTGCGAGGAGACCGCGGAATGGCTGCGCGCCACCGGGGCCCGGCTCGTCGTGGCCTGCCGGCCGGAGTACTGGGAACACCTGGGGGCGCTCTTCCCCGAGCCCGCGCTCCACCGGCCCGGCCCGCCCGCCCGCGGCGCACAGCCCGTACCGGCGGAGCCCGGCCCGCCCGGCTGCGTACGGCTCGGGGACCTTCCCCCGGACGCGGCGCGGCTCGCGCGTGAGCGGTACGGCATCCCCGAGGGCGTGCTCACGGACCGGGACGCGGCGCATCCGCTGACGCTGCGGCTCTACGCGGAAGTGCGCGAGGAGTGGCGTGGCGAGGAGGCGGCCGAGGGCGCCGCGGCGGCGAACGGCTCCGGAGGACCGGCCACCGGCGCGGCCCGCGGAGGGGCGGGGGAGCCGGGAGCGGAGTTCTCCGGTGCGGAGGACGGCGCGGAGACCGGAGGACGGGGCGGTGGCGAGGCCGGCGGGCCGGACCGCCGGAGCGCCGACGGGGAGACCGGCGACCGGGAGATCGGCGGCGGGAAGACCGGCGGCGGGGCGCACGTTCCGGCCGAAGGCGACGGGGCCCGGGGGACGGTGGCGTCCTCGGCCGGGACCGGTCCGGTCGCCGGGGACGACGGCCGCGCCTCGGGGCGGGAAGCGCCGGCCGGTTCCCGGCTCACCCGTGCGGACGTCTTCGCCGCCCATCTCGACCTGATGTGTCTGCGGATCGCCGCCCGGCTCGCCGCCGCGGAGGACCCGCCGCTGCGCGGAGCGGCCGTGCGCCGTCTGGCGGCGCGGGTGGCCGGACAGGTGCACGACGCGGCCCGGCGCTGCCTCGGGCCGGGGCAGGGGGAGCTGGACGCGGCGGCGTTCGAGGAGGTCTTCCCCTCCCGGACCGGCTGGGCCGCCGCGGTGCTCGGCGCGGGGCTCCTGGTCCCGGCGGGGACCGGATACCGCTTCGCCCACGAGGAGTTCGCGGACTGGCTGCAGGCCCACCATCTGGACCTCGGCCCGGCCCTGCACGCCCTGGTGCACCGCTGGTGCGACGGCCTCGGAGGGGACGCCCCCGGGGCGGGAGCGGAGTCCGGACGGGCGGACGGCGACGGGCCCGGTGGGGGCGCGGAGCCGGAACCCCGGGCGCGCGGCCGCCGGCGCTTCGGGCGGCGGACGCGGCGGGCGACCTCGGCGGAGGAACACACCCGATCCCCTGACCTGGGCGAACCGGGTGAGCCGGGCCGGCCGGGTGAGCACGGCGGAGCCGCCGTGCGCGGGGCGTACGGGGGCGAGCACCCGCACCCGGGCCACGGTCCGTACGGGGACGAGTACCCGCACCCGGGCCACGGTCGGCACGGGGACGAGTACCCGCACACAGGCCGCGGCCCGCACGGGGAGGCCGGCGAGGCCGGGGAAGCCGACGGGCACGGGGGGACCGGGTACGCGAAGCTGCTGGGGAACGGCACCTTCCGGAAGGAGTCGGTGCACGGGGCGGAACCGCAGCGTCCGGCCGTCCCGCTGCCCGTGCCACGCCACCGGATCGGCCCCGTGGTCCAGGCGCTGCTCCTCCTCGAACAGCAGTCGGGCCCGGCCCGACTGGACGCCCACCTGCGGGGATTGGTGGAGGCGGTGCAGGCCCTGGCGACCGTACCCGGGCCCTGGGCACAGCATCCCCTGAGCTCGGCGGACGCCGCGAGCCCGCGGCCTGCGGAGGGGCGAGGACCCGGGGAGCGGCCGGGCGCCGGGCAGCCGGCCGGCCGGGGGGCGTCCGGTTCGCAGGCCCCCGGCTCGGGAGCGCTCGGCCCCGGGGCAGTCGGCTCATCGACGCCGGGCTCGCAGGGACCCTGCCCGGCAACGCACGACTCGGCAACGCACGGCTCGGCAACGCCCGGCTCGGGAGCGCGCGTGGGCCACCAGCGTCCGCCGCGGGACGCCGCGGCTCCCGCCGTCCCCGGTCCGGTGCCGTTCCCCGGCGCCCTTCCGCCCGGGCTGCTCCCCGGCCAGCAGTCGGGCGACGCGCGCGGCCACCGCCCCGAGCGGCAGGGCGCCGTCCCGCCGGGCCCGCAGGCCTGCGACCGGGGCCTCGGGACACCCGCAGCCGAGCAGTGGATTCCGGCACAGGCCCCCGCCTCCGAGCCCGTCCGACGCGGCCGGGCGGCCGGCGCTCCGGGGACGACGGCCGGCTCCCCGCGGGCCGCGGGCGCTGCTGCGGGGTGGCGCCCGCGGTCCGCCCCGGGCGCGGACCACGCCTTCTGGTGGGCCTGCCGACTGCTGGGGGAGACGGTGCGGCGGCTCCCCGACGCCCGGCCGTACCGGAGCCTGCTGCACTCCCTCGCCGAGCACATCGCCCAGCGCTCGGTCCTGGCCGGCGGTTTCGGCGGTACCGGGCTCGACGCGTTCGGCCCGGCCTTCTGGGCCTGTCTCGCGCTCGACACGGAGACCCGGCTCGGCCTGCTGCGGCCGCTGCTCCCCGCCGACGCGCCGCCGGGCACCCCGGGGCCCCGTCAGGCACGGTTCCTGGACGTCGTGAGCGCGCAACTGCGCGACGACCCGGCGGGTGCGCAGCCCGTACTCTGCCGCTGGTTCGACGACGACCGCCCGCTGCGGACCGCGCCCGGGGCCGGCGGACCGGGGGCCGGGACCGTTCCCCACCCCACCGTCGCCACGGCCGCGCAGGCGCTGCTCCACACGCACCGCCGGCGGGACACCGACGGGCTCACCGACGCGCTCGTCGCGGCCGGGCACCCGCGCGCCGAGGAACTGCTCGCCGCGCTCGCCGAGGACGAGCCGTCCGCCGTCTGCCGCGCGGTGCACCGCTGGGCGCGGGCCGGCCGGGCCGAGTGGCACGCGGCGGCCGCGGCGTTCGGCCCGGCCGCAGCCCGGCACACGGATCTGGACGCCGACCGCGCCCTGCTGCGGCACGCCGCGCTCGCCCTGCTCATCCGCCCGGACGCCGCCTCCCACCACGGTGCGGCCCTCGCCCTGCTGGTCCGGGACCCCGAGACCCGGTTGCGCCACCTTCCGCAGGCCCTGGCGCGGTTCGCCACCGGCGATCCCCAGCTGCCGCCGAGCGCACTGGCGCCCGCGCTCACCACCCACCCCGAGCCGGTGCTCGACGCCTTCCGCCTGCGGCTGAACGAGCCGGGAGAGGCCGCGGCCGACGTGCTGCTCGCCCTGGCGGACCCGACCGTGCCGGCCCTCGCCCGGCGCGCGGCCGCCCTGGTGCGCACCTACGTGGCGGCCCGGCCGGAAGGTGCGCGGCACGCGGCCGTGTTCCTGGCGCGCCTGACCGAGCACGGCCCCGGGGCCCGGGAGGTGCTCCTGCCCCTGTTCACCGACCTGTTGGCGGAGCAGCCCCCGCAGGTGCGCAGCGCGCTGGTGCCCGCGCTGGCCGCCCCCGGCAGCCGGACCGCGGAGCCCCTGCGCCGGGAACTGCTGGACGCGTTGCTGGAGCACGAGGAGAACGCGGCGCGGGACGCGGACTGCGCCGTGCCGGACGCTCTGCTGGCGGCATTGGCCGACGGCGCGGACCTGCGGGCCGAGGAGGCGACCCGCGAACTGCTGCACCGGACCGGGCTGCTGATGGCACGGACGCCGGAGGGCGCCGCGGCCTTCGACCGGCGGCTGACGGAGCTGGCCCGGCAGCGGCGGGGCTTCGGGCGGCAGGTACGGGAGTGGCTGGTGGGAGCTCCCGGGGAGTGGACGGCCGTGGTGGGTCCCGCGGCCCGCCGCCTGCTCAAGACACCGGAGGAGCCGACGGCGGACGCGGACCCGGCGGACCGCGTCCTTCCGGCCGCGCCCGGAGCCCCGCCGTCCGATGCCGATGCCGGGCCCAGGCACCCGGCATGGCAGTCTTAGACCTGCGTAAGGGCAGGAATCACGTACACAGGTTCGGGCGAGGAGCGGTCACAGTGCAGCGCTGGCGTGGCTTGGAGGACATCCCCGAGGGCTGGGGACGCAGCGTCGTCACCATCGGCTCCTATGACGGTGTGCACCGCGGGCACCAGCTGATCATCGGGCGTGCCGTCGCCCGCGCGCGTGAGCTGGGCGTCCCGTCGGTGGTCGTCACCTTCGATCCGCACCCCAGCGAGGTCGTGCGCCCCGGCAGCCACCCGCCGCTGCTCGCCCCGCACCACCGGCGGGCCGAGCTGATGGCCGAGCTGGGCGTGGACGCCGTGCTCATCCTGCCGTTCACCCAGGAGTTCTCGAAGCTCTCGCCGGCCGACTTCGTGGTCAAGGTCCTGGTCGACAAGTTGCACGCCCGGGCCGTCGTCGAGGGCCCCAACTTCCGCTTCGGCCACAAGGCGGCGGGCAACGTCGAGCTGCTGACCGAGCTCGGCGGCACCTACGACTACGAGGTCGAGGTCGTCGACCTCTACGTGCGCGGGGAGGCGGGCGGCGGAGAGCCGTTCTCCTCGACCCTGACGCGACGTCTGGTCGCCGAGGGCGACATGACCGGGGCGATGGAGATCCTCGGGCGTCCGCACCGCGTCGAGGGCGTCGTGGTGCGCGGCGCGCAGCGCGGCCGGGAGCTCGGCTACCCGACGGCCAACGTGGAGACGCTGCCGCACACCGCGATCCCGGCCGACGGCGTCTACGCGGGATGGCTGGAGGTCGCCGGCGAGGCGATGCCCGCCGCGATCTCGGTCGGCACGAACCCGCAGTTCGACGGCACCGAGCGGACCGTCGAGGCGTACGCGATCGACCGGGTGGGCCTGGATCTGTACGGCCTGCACGTGGCCGTGGACTTCCTCGCCTACCTGCGCGGGCAGGAGAAGTTCGCCTCCATCGAGGCGCTGCTGGACGGCATCGCCGACGACGTCAAGCGCTCGCGGGAGCTGGTCGCCGCCGATGAGGCGGCGCGCGCCGCGCGCTGAGCGCGAGGCCGCCACGAACGCGCGCTGAGTGCCGTGCGGGGCTGAGCGCCAGGAGGGACGGCCCGGTCGCCCGTCCTCCTGCCCGCCGGTTGGCGCCCGGAACCGCGACGACGAAAGTGGCCGGAACCGCGACGACGAAAGCGGCCGGAGCAGCGACGACGAAAGGGGAGGGCCCGAGCGGATGCGCTCGGGCCCTCCCCTTTCGTGTCATCCGGCGCCGCCCCATGTCCCACAGGGACGGCGCCACCGCTCCTACTGCTGCTGCGGCGGTGCCGGCGGCGGGAAGCCGTATCCGGTGCCGGGCTGCGGGGGCTGGGTGCCCTCCGGAGCCGGCTGGTCGGGCTGCGGCGGCTGTCCCGGCTGCGCGGGCGGCTGCCCGCCCGGCGCCGGGTAGGCCTGTCCGTCGGGCTGCTGCGGTGCGGCCGGTGGCGGGAAGCCGTATCCGGAACCGGGCTGCGGAGGCTGTCCGGGCTGTCCCGGTGGCGGGAAGCCGTACCCGGCGCCGGGCTGCGGGGGTTGCCCCGGCTGGGGGAAGCCGTAACCGGAATCCGGCTGCGGCGGCTGTCCGGGCTGCCCCGGCTGGGGCTGCTGCGGCCACCCGGGAGGCGCCTGGCCCGGCGCGGGCTGCCCGGGCGCTGCGGCGCCGGGCTGCCCCGGGGGCATGGGCCACCCGGGCTGCTCCGGCTGAGCGGGCTGCGGCACCTGAGCGGGTTGCGGCACCTGGCCGTGCTGCGGCACCTGGCCGGGGAAGGGCTGCTGACCGGGCTGCTGCGGCGGTGCCGGGTGGCCCGGCTGGGCCGGAGTCCCGGGCTGTGCCGCCTGAACCGGCCCGCCCGGGTACGGCTGGCCGGGCCACCCGGCCTGCTGCGCCGGCGGCTGCTGCGGGCCGTGCGGGTTTGCCGGTTCCGCGGGCAGCGGGTGCCCCGTCTGCGGGTCGACTGCGGGCTGTGCGGGCGGCTGCCCGTAGGGCGGGCCCTGCGGCGGCTGGGCCGCCTGCGGGGGCTGCGGGTATCCCTGCTGGGCCGGCGGCGGGTACCCCGGCGCGCCCTGCTGCGGGTGCCCCTGCGGGGGTGCGTACTGCTGGTTCGGCATCGGCGGGGCCAGGTGCGGCGGCGGGTTGCCGTCCGCGGTCCACAGCCCCTGCTGCTGCTGGGCGCGGATGAAGTCCTCGGCGACCATCGCGGACAGGTTGAAGTACGCCTCACGGGTCTTCGGCCGCATCATGTCGAGGTCGACCTCCGCACCCGCCGACAGATGCTCGTCGAACGGCACCACGATCACCCCGCGGCAGCGCGTCCGGAAGTGCGACACGATGTCGTCGACCTTGATCATCTTTCCGGTCTCGCGCACCCCGGAGATGACGGTGAGGCTGCGCTGCACCAGGTCGGCGTAGCCGTGCGCCGAGAGCCAGTCCAGCGTGGTGCTCGCACTGCTCGCACCGTCCACGGACGGCGTCGAGATGATGATCAACTGGTCGGCGAGATCGAGCACTCCGCGCATCGCGCTGTAGAGCAGACCGGTGCCCGAGTCGGTGAGGATGATCGGGTACTGCTTGCCGAGTACGTCGATCGCGCGGCGGTAGTCCTCGTCGTTGAACGTCGTGGAGACCGCGGGGTCCACGTCGTTGGCGATGATCTCCAGTCCGGAGGGCGCCTGCGAGGTGAACCGGCGGATGTCCATGTAGCTGTTCAGGTACGGGATCGCCTGCACCAGGTCGCGGATGGTCGCACCCGTCTCGCGGCGCACCCGGCGGCCGAGCGTGCCGGCGTCCGGGTTGGCGTCGATGGCCAGGATCTTGTCCTGACGCTCCGTCGCCAGCGTGGCGCCCAGCGCGGTGGTCGTCGTGGTCTTGCCGACGCCGCCCTTGAGGCTGATCACCGCGATCCGGTAGCAGGAGAGCACCGGCGTCCGGATCAGCTCCAGCTTGCGCTGACGCTCGGCCTCGGCCGCCTTGCCGCCGATCTTGAACCGCGACGAGGGGCCGGTGTTCTTGCTCTTGGGCTTCTGCTTGGTGTTGCGCAGCAGCCGGTCCGACGACAGCTCCACCGCGGCCGTGTAGCCGAGCGGCGCGCCCTGGCCGGAGCTCTGATCCGGGCTGGGCCAGGCGCCGGTCCGGGGGTCGGCGGGGGCGGCCTGGGGCTCGTGCGGAGGCTGCCCGCCCTGTCCCGGGTACGGCTGCTGGGGCACCTGCTCGCCGTGTGCCGGGTACGGCTGCGGTGCGCCCTCGGCGTTCGGCGGGGCCACGGGCGCACCCTGGCCCGCGGCCGGGGGGTATCCGTAACCGGACTGCGGGAACGACTGCGCGGGCTGCTGCGGCGCGACTGCCGGCGGCATGGCCGGACCCGCCTCGCCGGGCCCTTCCGCCTGCGGACCGGGGGCGACCGGACCGGGCGCGACGGGGCCAGGGGCGACCGGGCCGGGGGCGACGGGCGGCATCGGCTGCCCCGGCTGGGGCTGCCCGGCCTGCGGGCCCGGCCCCGGCTGGGACTGCTGTCCGGGCTGGTGCGACGGGTACGGCTGCGGCGGCTCGGTGCGCTGCTCGGGCACCTGGGGTGCCGGGGCTTCCGCCGGGCCGGTGCCGACGGGCGGCACGGTCCCGGCCGGGCCGTCGGCCATCGGGGCATGCGGAACCGGGCCGCCCACCGCCGGACCCTGGGGAGCAGGACCGTCGGCGGCCGGGCCGGGCGTGTCGGGCCCCGGAGCAGGTGCCTGCGGCGGTACGGACGGGCCACCGGCATGGGGGTAGCCGTACCCACCCTGCTGGGGCACCGCACCGGCGGGACCCGCGCCCTGGCCGGCTCCCGTACCGCTGCCGGGAGGCGTCCACGCCGTGGCCGGCTGCGGATGGCCGTGACCGGCGCCGCCTGCCGGAAGACCACCGGCCTGCGGGCCACCGGCCTGCGGACCAGCGGCCTGCGGACCACCGGCCTGCGGACCGGCACCCTGCGGACCGGCACCCTGCGGACCGGCACCCTGCGGACCGGCACCCTGAGGGCCGACGGCCTGGGGACCGGTCGCCGGGCCACCGCTCGTGTCGGGCGCGGGCGCGGGCGCGGGTGCGGGCGCGGGCGCGGGCGTAGCCGAGGTCGCGTCGGCGTCGCCCGTGTCCGTCCCGTTCGCCGGGCCGGGAGCGGGCGGCACCGGCGGCACCGGGGGCTGCTCGTCGCTGGGCACGGCGGGGGTGGGGGCAGCAGGCGGGGCCGACGGCTCGTCGTCCCCGGCGGCGGGCCGGAAGGACGGCGGCAGTGGCGGCAGTTGGTCCTGCGGCACCGGCGGCGGAGTCCACGCCGTCGGCGCGGGAGACTGCTCGGGCGCCGGAGGCTGCGGCGGCGTGGACTTCTCCGGGACCGGCGGCGGGGTCCAGGGGGTGGACTGCTCGGGCACCGGCGGCGGCGTCCAGCGCGTCGCCTGCTCGGGCACGGGCGGCGGAGTCCACGCCGTCGGCTTCTCGGGGACGGGGGGCGGCGTCCAGGCCGGAGCGGCGTCGGTGGGCTCCGCGGGACGGGAGCCCGCGTCCTCCTGCTGCGCCTTCGCCTTCTGGGCTTCGACCTCTTCGGCGTGGCGACGGAGCGCCGCCGCCGAGATGCGCATCGTGGACGCGCTCTGCAGGTCACCGTCGTCGAAGGGCGCGCGGTCCGGGGCCGCCCCGCCCGAGGCCGCGTCACCGGAACCGGAACCGGAGGCGTCATCGTCACCGCCGCCGCCGTCGGCAGCACGGTCGTCCCCCGCCGTGGTGTCGGCATCGCCGGACGTGCCCAGGGCGTCGGAGAGCTGCTCCTCGCCGACCGGTTCGGCAGCCGGGTCCGCGTCCGTCTCCTCGGGCGCCTCCTCCGGCGCGGCGAGCGGCACGGTGAGGGCCGGCGGAACATCGCCGTCCGACCCGTCCGTGCTCTCCGTACCACCGGTGCGGGAGCCGCCTTCCGCCGGGCCGTCGGCGGTGTCGTCCGCGCTCTCGGCGTCGTCGAATCCGTCGGAAGCCTCGGAAGCCTCGGAAGGAGCCGCATCGGCGGCAGCGGCCCCGGCAGCCGGCTCCGCGTCGTCACCCGGCTTCGCGAGCAGCCCTGCGGACTCCTCCGAGGCCGCCGTTCCCACGGATTCCGCTTCCGGCCCGGACAGCGGAGACAGGGGCGAGAGCGCCGACACATCGGAGCCCTCGCCGCGGTCCTCCGCCGCGGAGGCGCCTCCGTCCCGTCCGCCGTCCGCCGCACGGCCCTCGGACAGGCTCGCGTCCCGGTCGCCGCCGCGATCGGCGTCCCCGGCGCCGGAAGCGGCAGGAGCGGCGAAGGAGGGCAGCACCGGAGGCGGCACGGCGCCGGCCTCGGCACTCGCCGCCGCCGCGGTCCCGGCGTCCCCGGACGCCCCGCCGCCGGCCTGCGGTGTGGCGGGCTGCTCCGTGACGGGAGCCGCTTCGGCGCGCGGAGCAGGGAAGTTCGGGACCGGGAACTGCGGAGCGGGGAACTGTGGGGCAGGCGGAGGCGGCGTCTGCGCGTCCCGTGGCTCGGGCGGTGCCGCGTCGGCAGGCGGGGTCTGCGCAGCCGCCGGAGTCTGCACCGGCGGTACGCCGGGCGTCTGCGCGGCGGGCGGAGTCGGCGGCGTCCAGGTGGTCCGGAAGCCGCTGCTCGCCGGTATCCCGGGAATCGCCGCCGGGTCGCTCGACGACGAGGGGGTGGCGGGCGTGGAAGCGGAGGCTCCGGTGCCGGCGGGCTGTCCGCCGTCGTCCTCTCCGGATTCCGTTTCCGCCCGACTCGCACCGCTCCCCGACGAGGAGTTCTGCGTGTACCAGGCAGGCGGCGTGTAGTCGATGGTGAACTCGCCCGTGTTCTCAGGCTCTGCGTCGGACCGATCCTCGCCGGGGGTCCCTCCGCCCGCGCGGATCTCGTCCCGATCGCTGCTCACAATGCCTCCTGGTGTGGTCTTTCAACCCTGTTCGCCTGTTCGCCTGTTCACTGGAACGCGGCAGGGGGGCGGCCGTATCGATCTGTCCGGCCGCTTGACCTTTCCCCCGTTGTGACGCGGCTGCCCTGTCGTGAGGTTCTGCCACCGCGCCCGGACCCAAGCCTAATCACCACGAGCGCCGATCGGGCAGGGCCGTTCACCGCGGGGCGCTGTCCCGTACGTCACGTCGTGCGCCGAAGGGCCGGTGTGCCGGGACGGAGAGGCAACGCGCATGGACAAATCCCCCCATGTCCGCGGGCACCGCTGGTCGTGGGGCCGTGCCACGTCCGACTGCCCCGGCACGCGCCCGGTTTGCCCCCGTCGCCGGGCGTCTGGCCCACGTCCCGCCGCAGTCCCGGCGGCGCCTCGCTGCGCCGTGCGCATCCCGTCCTCGCATCCCGCCCGCGTAGCCCGTCCGCTCACCGTCCCCCCGTCCGCCTTCCGTTCGTTCCGCGACATCCCCGGCCGTACGCGGCCGAGGCCCCCCGTCCGCCCCTCTCGTTCGTCACCTCCGCGCTCCGCCGCGGCATCCGTGGCGCAGCGGGAACCCGATCCCCCTGTAACGCGTCTTGTTTCTACCGGCATAGTAGGGAGACGGTCCGACACCCACGGCCGGGGGCAGTCCTCGCCGTGCGGTCGGGCGACGGGGGTAACGGGGCGTATGGCATCACGGCAGCATGCGTGCGGCGCGTGCGCATGCCCGAGCGCCGTCGCGGGGGAGCACCCGCGACGGCCGGGATCCGTTCCGCACCGCGCCGTCAGGGGCGGAGTTCCACCGCTGACGGTGCATCGTCCCGGCAACGCGGCCGACGCCGGATCCGCGCGAGCCCCGACTTCCGTACACCGTGTCCGCACACCGGCCGGAACGTTCCCGCAGCCGCAGCCGCAGCCGCAGCCGCAGCCGCAGCCGCAGCCGCAGCCGCAGCCGCAGCCGCAGCCGCAGCCGCAGCCGCAGCCGCAGCCGCAGC
>NZ_JBEOXS010000080.1:0-16874 GCF_040296705.1 Streptomyces sp. NPDC002055 | reverse complement strand
CCGCAGCCGCAGCCGCAGCCGCAGCCGCAGCCGCAGCCGCAGCCGCAGCCGCAGCCGCAGCCGCAGCCGCAGCCGCAGCCGCAGCCGCAGCCGCAGCCGCACATCACGCGCCAGCGCCCGCACCCGCGCGCCCGGCGCCCGTAGCGCCGTCCCGTCAACTGACGCCCCCCCACACCCGAACCGTTGACGTCCGGCCCGCCCGCCACCTCCGGCGGCGGCGCCCCAGTGAAAGGCACAACGTTCTCGTGTCCCAGCCGCCCTCCTATGGACCGAGCCCGGATCAGCGCCCGCCGCAGATCTGGGACACCGGAGTCCGCCCCCCTCGACCGCCCGCGGCGGCGCCGGGATTCGGCCCGCCGCCCCCGGCGTTCTACCCTCCGGCCGACGGGCCCGGACTGCCCGGCGACGGCAGCGGACCGCCCCGCGGCGGGGGCGCCGGCGCACGCCGCACGGCACTGATCATCACCCTCGCCCTGGTCCTCGTCGCGGGCCTCGGCACGGCCGGCTGGCTGCTGGCCGGAGGCGAGGACCGGCCGGAGGGCGCGCCGCTGCCCAAGCACCGGACCGCCTCCCGGATCGCCTGGGACGAACCGGTACCGATGCTCGAGGACGGTGTGCAGCCGACGTCCGGCACCTGGTTCACCGACCGGTACGTGGCGAAGGCCCTGCCGAACAAGGTCATCGCCTATGACCTCGCCTCGGGTGACCGGGCATGGACGGTGCCACTGGACGGTGTCGTCTGCGCGACCTCCACCGAGGCGGTCGCCGGCCGGGCCGCGGTCCAGCACGGCGAGGGCTGCCGGAAGCTCACCGTCATCGACCTGGAGAAGAAGCGCGAGCTCTGGACGGACGAACTGCACGACCCCACCGACCCGGAGAACTTCAGCGAGGGCGAGCTCGCCCTCAGCGAGAAACTCGTCGTCCTGGCGTCGGGCAGCGGATCGGCGGCCTACCGGATCGACAACAAGAAGAAGGTCTACCAGGACCGCGGCTATCTCGAGGATTGCTCTCTGTCCGCCGCCGCCGGCGCGGAATCCGGGAAATCGCTGCTCGTCGTCGCCTCGTGCGGCGAGGCCGGCGGCCGGCAGGTGTGGGAACTGGACCCGGAGACGGCCCGTCGGAAGAACGTCTGGGACGTTCCGGACAACCTGGATGTCACGAATATCCTGTCGACCTCCCCGCCCGTGATCGCTCTCCAGTCGCAGCAGGCGGAATCGGTCGAGTACATCCTGCGGCTGCGCCCCGGAAACCGGAAACCGACGAAGATCTCGGTGGGGGAGAAGGGCCAGTATCTGTGCGCCAATGACTCCCCGCGCTGTGCCGACATCGTCGTTACCGACGACACGGTGTATCTCTCCGGCCCCACGCACGAGTCCTACGGCGACGGCGCGACCCTCATGAACGAGGTCGTGGCGTACGACCTCGGGACGGGCAAATCGAAACGGTTGCTGGAACCGGACAACAAGCGGGAACTCGAACCCGTCGCGGTCCTCGACGGGGATCTCATCGCCTATGAGCCGCCCACCGAGGAGAAGGGCGGTGTGCTGCTGCGCTACGACGCGGAAACGGGAAAGCGCTCCGTCTACGAACGTCACCCCGACTGGTCCAGCGAACGCGAGTCGTCCATCGAGCAGGACACCGTTCCGCTCCTGCACCGGGGGATGTTCTTTCTCGCCGCCGAGGAGATCTATTCCCGCGAGGAGGGCGAGTCGCCCAAGCCGCTGATCGCCGCTTTCCGTTGACGCGGCGCGGCCGCCGACCGGCCGGCCTCCCACCCGTGGTTCACGGTCGACGAGCCCCTGGTTCCCGGCCGACCAGCCCGTAGTTCACGACCGACGAGCCCCCGTAGTTCACGACCGACGAGAAAGAGCTCATGTCGCAGCCCTCCCACGGACCGTACAACCCGCCCTCGCAGCAGGGCTGGACCGGACCCAACCCCTATGCCCAGCAGGCTCCGCAGTACGGCGGGCAGGCCCCGCCGCCCCCCGGCTTCCCGCCGCAGGCCCCGCAGTCACCGCCGCCCGGACCGCCCGGGCGCCGGGCGAGACGGGGCCTCATAGCCCTGGTCGTCGGCATCGTCGTCGCACTCGCCGGCGTCGGCGGAGGAGCCTGGCTCTACCTCGGTGGGGACAGCGGCGGCAGTCACCAGGCGAAGCCGAAGCCGAGGCCGGAGCACCCGCACAAGCTGCACAGCGGGATCGACTGGAAGGCCCCCGCCCCCAAGGGCAAGATCGTCGACTACGTGGCCTCGGACGGCCGGGGCACCTGGTTCACCGACCGGGCAGTGATCAAGCAGGAGATCAAGACCGTCAAGGCCTACGACCGCAAGAGCGGTGACGTGCTGTGGACGGTGCCCCTGCCGGGCGACATCTGCGGTGACCGGACCCCGCCCGCCGGCGGGACACTCGCCCTGACCTTCAAGGCCAAGGGGGTGTGCAACCAGCTCACACTGATCGACCTCGCCGACCACCGGCGCCTGTGGACCACGCCGCTCGCCGCCGAGTACGAGGACGGCAAGGCCGTTCAGTACGTCTCCAGCGCCCGGTCGGGCGACGCCCTGATCATCGCGGGGGAGCGCAGCCTCGAACGCCGGCGGCTCTCCGACGGCGGCAAGGAGTGGAGTGTTCCCGTCCGCGACGGCTGGTACCAGGGCAGCGTCGTGGGCGGTGACCGTCTCCTCTCCACCACCTACAAGGTGCGCGGCAAGCAGACGCTCGCGCGCGAGGTGCAGGAGATCGACCCCCGGGACGGCAGCGCGACGTGGACGTGGCCGGTGCCCAAGGGGCAGCGGGTGGCGTCCTTCGTGTCCACCTCGCCCGTCGTGATCGGACTGGCCGAGCGCGACGCGTTCCAGGTCGACCAATTCATCGCCCTCGACGCAAAGGGCGACCAGCGGTCCCGGATCTCCATCGCCAAGAAGGGCGTGCGGGACAAGGAGGGGAGGCTGGAATTGGCGTACGAGCCCTGGTGCGACATGGTCGGCTGCGATGCGGCGGTGGTCGCCGACGACACCCTCTATCTGCCCACCGAGGACATGACCTCCGAGGACTCCGAATGGGAGTACAACAAGCTCGTCGCGTTCCGGCTGGACAACGGCCGGCTGAAGTGGTCCAAGGACGCCGGCGCGAAGCGGACGGCCCTTCCGGTGGGAATCGACGGGGACAACGTCATCGCGTACAGCACGCCCACCGGTGAATCGGGCGGAAAACTGGTCCGTTTCAACCTCGCGTCCGGAAAGAAGTCGCTCTACCAGCAGCACCCCGACAGCGAGAGCGAGGACGAGCGGGACGCGTACGGCATCGGCACACCCAACGAGTTGTATCTGGACCGGGGTCAGTTCTTCATCGTCACGGAGACATTGACGGGCAGCGAAAAGATCTTCATTCACGCCTACGAGTAGGCGTTGCGTGGTACCCCTGCCCGGCGCAATCCGGGAAGGGGTACCACCCGGTCCGGCCGGGCCCGCGTGGTACAAAGAGGCCCCGCTTGATGGACATTGACGTGCGGGATTCGCGCCCGGTTCGCTCCATTCCGGTAATACATCACCGGAATTGCGGGGGAGGTCGGCCGGGCGCCGGACCCGCTGAAGAGGTATGCGCCCATGTCGCAGCCGCCCCCTCCTCCGGAACCGTCCGGCCCCTCGGCTCAGGACGGCTCCGGCGCTTCCCGGCAGCCCGGTTTCGGCCCGCCGCCCGCGCAGCCCGAGCAGACGCCGCAGCCGCCCGCCGCGCAGCCCGCGCAGGCACCGCAGCCGCCGGCGCAGGCACCGCAACTGCCAGCCCAGCCGCCGCAGATGCCGGCGGCCCCGCCCGTGCCCCCGGCCCAGCCGCCGTCGCAGCCGCCCGCCTGGGGCGGTGCGGCGCCGGCCGGCCCGCCCGCACCGGGAGCGCAGCCCGGCCAGGCCGCGCCGCCCAACCCGTACGCGCAGCAACCGTCCTACGCCCCGCCGGCGTACGGCCAGCACCCGCCCGCGGCCTACCCGCCGCCCGGCCAGTACCTGCCGGGCCAGTACCCGCCCCCCGGTCAGTACCCGCCGCCCGGGCAGCCGTTCGGCGCCCCCATGGGCGGCGCACCGGGCGGACCCGGCAAGCAGCGCACCGCCCTCGTCATCGGCGTCGTCGTGGCCGTGCTGCTCGCCCTCGGCGGTGGCATAGCGCTGCTGGCCGGCGGTGACGACGAGAAGCCGGCCGCGAAGGGCTCCTCGGGTCAGGGATCCGGCACCGACGACAGTGGGGACGACAGCGGCGAGGACATCGGCGAACGCCCCGGCGGCGACGGCCTCACCGGTGCCGGCGGCGGCAAGGGCGAGGCGAAGCTGAAGTGGCAGGAGCCGACCCCCAAGACCTCCAAGCGCGGTGTCGACGTGCCGGGCTTCTGGATCACCGACTCGCTCGCGGTGAAGCCCGCCCTCAAGAAGGTGACCGCGTACGGCGTCGAGGACGGCAAGGAGCGCTGGAGCGTCCCGCTCGACAAGAACGTCTGCGCCGCCCCGCGGCACGCCACCGACGACGGGAAGATCGTGGTGGCGTACGAGGGTGACAAGAAGGACGAGTGCAGCCACTTCGCCATGATCGACACCCGGAAGGGCAAGAAGGTCTGGGACAAGCCGCTGCCCAAGGCGGGCGGTTTCGCCGAGGGGTTCATCGGGACCACGATGGCGCTCAGCGGTGAGGCCGTCGGCGTGACCTGGTTCGGCGGCTCGGGCATGTTCAAGGTCGGCAACGGTGAGCCCATCCCGACCCCGAAGAAGAAGCTGGGCTGCACGGTCGACGGATACGCCGGCGGCAAGGCGATGCTGCGGGCGACGATGTGCGAGGACCACGCGGTGCTGGAGAAGCTGGACACCTCCACCGGCAAGGCCCGCTGGACCATGAAGACCAAGAACGAGATGCAGGTCAACAAGATCTACTCGACGGACCCCGCGGTCGTGTCCCTCATCGACGAGGACCGCAAGTCCGGCGGCATCTGGGCGGTCGCGGGCGGCAAGCCGCGCTCGCAGATCGATCTCGGCAAGGACACCTACACACCGAGCTGCGGCATGAGCATCATCGCCAAGGACCTCGGCAGCTGCCAGGGCGTCGTCGCGGACGCCGACACCCTCTACCTCCCGACCGAGGCGAAGCGCAGCGGCGGGGACACCATCGGCCGGACCAACGAGATCCACGCCTTCGACCTCGACTCCGGCAAGCGCAAGTGGACCTCGCCCGCGGGCGAGGAACGCACGATGGCGCCGCTGGTGATGCAGGGCAAGAACCTCGTCGCCTACCGGGAGCCGGGCTTCGACACCCCCGGTGAGCTGCTGACCATCCCCGCCGGAGGGGGCAAGCAGAAGAGCCTGTTCCGCACCCCGCAGGCGACCGCCGGCGCCGAGCGGAGTTTCTTCAGCTCCATCAAGGCATACGAAGGGGGCCGGTTCTACATTGCCTCCGACCGGGTGAACGACACCGAGGGCGGAGAGAAGCTGATCCTCGCCTTCGGGAAGTAGCCACCCACCGGCCGCCCCCACCGGCCGCCTCCATCGGCCACCCGCGCCCGGCCACCCGCGCCGGGCCCGGGCCCGCTCCGGAACGCTCACGCGACCGGAACCCCCGGCCCGCGCCCGGCCCCGGAACGCCCCGGCTTCCGGCCCCCGGAGCACCGCTCCCACCCCCGCCGCCCCGCCGCATCACGTCGGCGGGGCGGCGGTCGTGTGCGGCGGGCCGGATCACGCCGCTGGACCCCGAGCCGTCAAGCCGGCGCCCGGGAGCCACATGACCAGGACGAGTGGATCTCCCGGCCCCGGCAGCCCGCAGTCGCCGAACCCGCCCCCCGTCCACGGGAGCGTCGGCCCACGGGAGCGTCGGCACCCCCGCCCCCGGACCCCTCCGACAGGACACCGCCCGCCGTCCGCGGCAGCACCGGCACCCCGTACGGACGTCCGCAGGCCCCGGCACACCGCCCCCGGCTCCTCCCGCCCGGCCCCGGATGCGGCCCCTCCGCCCGGGCGCCGAGCATCATCGGCGGACTGGTACTGTGGGTGACGGCCGTTTGTGTACGCGCCCCCGGAGCATCTGGAGGCAGCGCCCAGCGGACCCCGCCTCCCGAGTCACGGAAGCTCCCCTGTGCGACAGACCAGGGGCACTCGGCGGCCGAAACGAACCAAGAGGAGTACCGCGTGTCGCTCGACGCCGCTACGAAGAAGCAGATCATGGCCGAGTTCGCCACCAAGGAGGGTGACACCGGCTCCCCCGAGGTCCAGGTCGCGATGCTCTCCCGCCGCATCACGGACCTGACCGAGCACCTCAAGACGCACAAGCACGACCACCACTCCCGCCGTGGTCTGCTGCTGCTGGTCGGCCAGCGCCGCCGCCTGCTGCAGTACCTGGCGAAGAAGGACATCACGCGCTTCCGTGCGCTGGTCGAGCGCCTCGGCATCCGCCGCGGTGCTGCGGGCGCCAAGTAAGACGCCGTGGAAGGGGGCGGTTCCCGGTCAGGGGGCCGCTCCCTTCGCCGTATGCGGACGCATGTGCGA
This sequence comes from Streptomyces sp. NPDC002055, assembly GCF_040296705.1. Classification (NCBI taxonomy): domain Bacteria; kingdom Bacillati; phylum Actinomycetota; class Actinomycetes; order Kitasatosporales; family Streptomycetaceae; genus Streptomyces; species Streptomyces sp. NPDC002055. Next base: position 10,363 of record NZ_JBEOXS010000080.1, on the reverse strand, counting down.
CCGCGCGGCATCACGAACCGGACGCAACAGCGCTTCCAGCCGTCGTGACGACGGCCGAAGCTTTGTAGTCTGGTCGCACAACGCAAGACAGAACAGCACAGTGCATTCATGAGGGGGAGCGCCTTCCCGCCGCAAGCTCGACGCCGCAGGCGCCGGTCCTCGGTAGTGGCCGCCGGAACAAGCAATTCCGGAGGCTTCGATCGAAGACCGGCCCGGCCGACCGGAGTGAGCGGTCCCAGGCGCTCCGCCGCTACCGTCCCCGCCGGACGGGCGAGGGACGCAGACGAGGAGATTTTCCTGGTGGAGAACGAGACCCACTACACCGAGGCCGTCATCGACAACGGTTCCTTCGGTACCCGCACCATTCGCTTCGAGACGGGCCGTCTGGCCCGTCAGGCCGCCGGTTCCGCCGTGGCCTACCTGGACGACGACACCATGGTGCTGTCGGCCACCTCCGCTTCCAAGAACCCCAAGGACCAGCTCGACTTCTTCCCGCTGACGGTGGACGTCGAGGAGCGGATGTACGCCGCCGGGCGCATCCCCGGTTCCTTCTTCCGCCGTGAGGGCCGGCCCTCCGAGGACGCCGTCCTCACCTGCCGCCTGATCGACCGCCCGCTGCGCCCGTCCTTCAAGAAGGGCCTGCGCAACGAGATCCAGGTCGTCGCCACGATCATGGCGCTCAACCCCGAGCACCTGTACGACGTGGTCGCGATCAACGCCGCCTCCGCTTCCACGCAGCTGGCCGGTCTGCCCTTCTCCGGCCCGATCGGCGGCGTCCGCGTCGCGCTGATCCGTGGCCAGTGGGTCGCGTTCCCGACGCACACCGAGCTCGAGGACGCCGTCTTCGACATGGTGGTCGCCGGCCGCACCCTCGAGGACGGCGATGTCGCGATCATGATGGTCGAGGCCGAGGCCACGACCAAGACGATCAAGCTCGTCGAGGGCGGCGCCGAGGCGCCGACCGAGGAGGTCGTCGCCGCCGGTCTGGAGGCCGCCAAGCCCTTCATCAAGGTGCTGTGCCGCGCCCAGGCCGACCTCGCCGCCAAGGCCGCCAAGCCGACCGCCGAGTTCCCGATCTTCCTGGACTACGAGGACGACGTCCTCCAGGCGCTCGACCAGGCCGTCCGCGAGGAGCTCGCGCAGGCGCTGACCATTGCCGGCAAGCAGGCCCGTGAGGCCGAGCTCGACCGGGTCAAGGGCATCGCCGTCGACAAGCTGCTGCCGCAGTTCGAGGGCCGCGAGAAGGAGATCTCGGGTGCCTACCGCGCGCTGACCAAGAAGCTGGTCCGCGAGCGCGTCATCAAGGACAAGGTCCGCATCGACGGCCGCGGCGTCACCGACATCCGCACCCTGGCCGCCGAGGTCGAGGCGATCCCGCGGGTGCACGGCTCGGCGCTGTTCGAGCGCGGCGAGACCCAGATCCTGGGTGTCACCACGCTGAACATGCTCCGCATGGAGCAGCAGCTGGACACGCTCTCCCCGGAGACGCGCCGCCGCTACATGCACAACTACAACTTCCCGCCGTACTCCGTCGGTGAGACCGGCCGCGTCGGTTCGCCGAAGCGCCGCGAGATCGGCCACGGCGCGCTGGCCGAGCGGGCGATCCTGCCCGTGCTGCCGACGCGCGAGGAGTTCCCGTACGCCATCCGCCAGGTCTCCGAGGCGCTCGGCTCCAACGGCTCGACCTCCATGGGCTCGGTCTGCGCCTCCACCATGTCGCTGCTGAACGCCGGTGTGCCGCTGAAGGCCGCCGTCGCCGGTATCGCCATGGGCCTGATCTCCCAGGAGATCGACGGCGAGACGCACTACGTCGCGCTGACCGACATCCTCGGCGCCGAGGACGCGTTCGGCGACATGGACTTCAAGGTCGCCGGCACCAAGCAGTTCGTCACCGCGCTGCAGCTGGACACCAAGCTGGACGGCATTCCGGCGTCCGTGCTGGCCGCGGCCCTCAAGCAGGCCCGCGACGCCCGGCTGCACATCCTCGACGTGATGAACGAGGCCATCGACGTTCCGGACGAGATGTCCCCGAACGCCCCGCGGATCATCACCATCAAGATCCCGGTGGACAAGATCGGTGAGGTCATCGGCCCCAAGGGCAAGATGATCAACCAGATCCAGGAGGACACCGGCGCCGACATCACCATCGAGGACGACGGCACCATCTACATCGGTGCCGCCGACGGCCCGGCCGCCGAGGCCGCCCGCACGACCATCAACGGCATCGCCAACCCGACGATGCCCGAGGTCGGCGAGCGCTACCTGGGCACGGTCGTGAAGACCACCACCTTCGGTGCCTTCGTCTCGCTGATGCCCGGCAAGGACGGCCTGCTGCACATCTCGCAGATCCGCAAGCTCGCCGGTGGCAAGCGCGTGGAGAACGTCGAGGACGTGCTCGCGGTGGGCTCCAAGGTCCAGGTCGAGATCGCCGAGATCGACCAGCGCGGCAAGCTGTCGCTGCACCCGGTCATCGAGGGTGAGGACGGCGACAACGCCGAGGCCGAGTCGAAGGACGACGCCGCCAAGTGACGTCGCGTACGCACCGGATGACGGCCCGCACCTCTTCGGAGGGGCGGGCCGTCGCCCGTACCCAAACGCTCCTCAAGGGTGAGAACGGCATCGGCACGGTGCGCCGGACCACCCTCCCCGGCGGCCTCCGCGTCGTCACCGAGACCCTGCCGTCGGTGCGCTCCGCCACCTTCGGCATCTGGGCGCACGTGGGCTCGCGCGACGAGTCCCCGTCGCTGGGCGGCGCCACCCACTACCTGGAGCACCTGCTCTTCAAGGGCACCGCCAAGCGCAGCGCCCTCGACATCTCCGCCGCGATCGACGCGGTCGGTGGCGAGATGAACGCCTTCACGGCGAAGGAGTACACCTGCTACTACGCGCGGGTGCTCGACACCGACCTGCCGCTCGCCATCGACGTGGTGTGCGACATGCTCACCGGTTCGCTGATCGAGGCCGAGGACGTGGACGCCGAGCGCGGCGTCATCCTCGAGGAGATCGCGATGACCGAGGACGACCCGGGCGACGTGGTGCACGACCTGTTCGCGCACACCATGTTCGGCGACACCCCGCTCGGCCGCCCGGTCCTCGGCACCGTCGACACGGTGAACGGCCTCGACCGCGACCGGATCGCCCGCTTCTTCAAGAAGCACTACGACCCCACCCATCTGATCGTCGCCGCGGCCGGCAACGTGGACCACGCCACGGTCGTCCGCCAGGTGCGCACCGCCTTCGAACGGGCCGGCGCCCTGGGCGACCCGGACGCCGTCCCCGCCCTGCCCCGCAGCGGCGAGCGCCGGATCCGCGCGGCCGGACGGGTCGAGACGATCGGCCGGAAGACCGAGCAGGCGCACATCGTCCTGGGCATGCCCGGCATCGCCCGCACCGACGACCGGCGCTGGGCGCTCGGCGTGCTCAACACGGCGCTCGGCGGCGGCATGAGCTCCCGGCTGTTCCAGGAGATCCGGGAGAAGCGCGGGCTGGCCTACTCCGTGTACTCCTACACCTCGGGCTTCGCCGACTGCGGCCTCTTCGGCGTCTACGCCGGCTGCCGTCCGAGCCAGGTCGACGACGTGCTGAAGATCTGCCGCGACGAGCTGGACCAGGTCGCGCAGCACGGTCTCAGCGACGACGAGCTGCGTCGTGCCGTCGGCCAGCTCTCCGGCTCCACGGTGCTCGGGCTGGAGGACACCGGCGCGCTGATGAACCGCATCGGCAAGAGCGAGCTGTGCTGGGGTGAACAGATGTCGGTCGACGAGATGCTCCGGCGGATCGCCGCCGTCACCCCGGACGACGTGCGGTCGGTGGCCCGCGATGTACTGGGACAGCGGCCCTCGCTGTCCGTCATCGGCCCGTTGAAGGACAAGCAGGCGGCGCGTCTGCACGACGCGGTGGCCTGACCACCGCGCCGGAGGGTCCGGGCCGGTTGTCGAGCAGCACCACAGGAAGTGAGGGAGACCCACCATGAGCAGCAAGCTCCGCGTGGCGGTCATCGGCGCCAAGGGGCGCATCGGCTCCGAGGCCGTGCGGGCCGTGGAAGCGGCCGAGGACATGGAGCTGGTGGCCGCGCTCGGCCGGGGCGACAAGCTGGAGACGCTGGTCGAGGCCGGCGCCCAGGTCGCCGTCGAGCTCACCGACCCCGGCTCGGTGATGGGCAACCTCGACTTCTGTGTGCGGCACGGCATCCACGGGGTCGTCGGCACGACCGGCTGGACCGAGGAGCGGATCGCCCAGCTCCGCGCCTCGCTCGACGCCTCCCCGGAGACCGGCGTGCTCATCGCGCCGAACTTCTCCATCGGCGCGGTGCTCACCATGCGCTTCGCCCGGCAGGCGGCCCGCTTCTTCGAGTCCGTCGAGGTCGTCGAGCTCCACCACCCCAACAAGGCGGACGCCCCCTCCGGCACCGCGACCCGGACCGCCCAGCTGATCGCCGAGGCCCGTCGGGAGGCCGGCTGCGCACCGCAGCCCGACGCCACGGTCACCGCGCTGGAGGGCGCCCGCGGCGCGGACGTGGACGGGGTGCCGGTGCACGCCGTTCGGCTCCGCGGCCTCCTCGCCCACCAGGAGGTCCTCCTCGGCGACACCGGCGAGACCCTCACCCTGCGGCACGACTCGCTGCACCACAGCTGCTTCATGCCGGGCATCCTGCTCGGGGTGCGCCGCGTGGTCTCCACCCCCGGGCTGACGTTCGGCCTGGAGCACTTCCTGGACCTGGACTGAGCCCGTGCGCGCCAAGATCACGTACTTCCTGACGGCGGCCGTCCTGGTCGTGTACTTCGTCCTGGTCGGCCACCGAGGGGTGCTGCTCATCGAGCAGGGCACCGCGCTGACGGTCGTCTTCGGGATCTCCGTGCTGGTGCTGCCGCTGATCGGCCTCTGGTTCCTGTGGCAGACGACGCGCTTCGCCCGCAGCGCGGACCGGCTCGCCGCCGAGCTGGAGGCCGAGGGCGGGCTGCCCGTCGACGAGCTCGTCCGGACGCCGAGCGGCCGGATCGACCGGGACTCCGCGGACGCGGTGTTCGCCCGGCGGCGGGCCGAGGCCGAGCAGACGCCCGACGACTGGCGGGCCTGGTTCCGGCTGGCGGTCGCCTACCACGACGCCCGGGACACCCCGCGGGCCCGGAAGGCGATGCAGCGGGCGATCGCCCTGCACGACCACAAGCCCGTACGCGCCTGATCCGCGGCACACGCGGCAGGTAGACCCTCCGCGCGCCGGAGCTCCGCTCCCGCACGCCCCCGGTCGATCACCGCCACGCGGGGTGGGGCGTGCCCTTGAGGGTCACCGCCGGTGGTCCGTCGCCCAGCCCTCCACGGCCTCGGCCGCGGTCTCGAAGGCGTCCGCGCGGCCCAGGAAGTCGGCGCTGTGGTCCGTCAGCAGCGCAGGCAGCGGCTCGCCCGCCGTCCGCACCGCCAGCAGCGCCTGCCCCTGAACGGTACGGGGCAGGCCCAGCCAGTTCACCGGCTGCTGCACGGTCCGCACGGCGGAGACCTCGGACCACCGCAGGGTCGTGGTGGCCCAGAAGCCCACCCGCCGCAGCCCCTGGGGACTCACCCAGACGCCCGTCCGCAGCAGCCGCAGCGCCGCCGCGATCACCGCGGCCGCACCGCTCGCGCAGGCGCCCGCTCCCGCCGGCGCACCGGCAAAAGCGACGATCATGGTGGCGAGCAGCAGATACGAAGCGAGCAGCAGCGCGAGCGCCGCGGCCCCGACCCGCCAGGGGCCGGGGCGGTACGGACGGCGCCAGCGGTCCGGATCGCCGTACGGCAGCATGACCTCGTCGTCGACCTCGTCGAGAGCACGGTCGGCGGTCAGAAAGGTCAGGGGCACGGCGGTTCCTCAGTTCATACGCACGCTCGAAGGCTGTGCCCGGTGACATTAGCGATGCGGCCGGAACGCGACCACCCCGGGTCGCGTCCGGCTCAAGGGTTCTGGGCGCTCTCGGACTGGGATGCCTTGCTGGTGGTGGAGGCGCCGTTGCCGAGCGCGGGCACGCCGAACAGCAGCGCCCCCACGAGTCCGGCGACCACCGTCAGCCCGACGAGGGACCTCCCGGCGATCTCGGAGCGGCTCGCGGACTGACGCGGGGGCGGTTCTACGTTGCTGCGGAAGCGGTCTGCCTCGGCGATGAAGGCGAATGGCACAGGCTCTCGCCGGCGGAACATGAAGAGCTCTCCTCGGATACATCTCGGTGGGACCGGTCTCACTGGTTCAGACGTACGAACCCCTTACTTGGTGCCGCTTTTCCGACAGGTTCTGTGAAAAACATCAACCGCCCCGCCGGGCACCGGCACGGGCCCGCAGCCGTCCGGCGGTCCGCCGCCCGGCGGTGTCGGTGCCGGGCCGTAAGCTGGGCGCCGCCCCAGCAGCGATGCACCGCGAATGCACAACCGGAAGGACCCCCGTCGGTGAGCGACACCCCCGCCGAGAGCGCCAAGCCCAGTTTCCGCAGCGATGTGACCGTCGAGCTGGTCAAGCACAGCGCCGCGGACTCCGACGTGCTGTGGGCAGCCCGGGTCTCGACAGCCGGGGAGCAGTCCCTCGACGAGCTGTCGAAGGACCCGGAGCGCTCCAAGGGCCTGATCAACTACCTGATGCGCGACCGGCACGGCAGCCCGTTCGAGCACAACTCGATGACCTTCTTCATCAGCGCCCCGATCCTCGTCTTCCGCGAGTTCATGCGGCACCGGGTCGGCTGGTCGTACAACGAGGAGTCCGGCCGCTACCGGGAGCTGCAGCCGGTCTTCTACGTACCGGGCGAGGACCGCAAGCTGGTGCAGCAGGGGCGTCCGGGGAAGTACGAGTTCGTCGCGGGCACCCCGGAGCAGCACGAGCTGACCGGCCGCCTCATGGAGGACGCCTACCTCCGGGCCTACGAGGCGTATCAGGAGATGCTGGCCGCGGGCGTCGCCCGCGAGGTGGCCCGTTCGGTCCTGCCGGTCGGTCTTTTCTCGTCGATGTACGCGACCTGCAACGCCCGCTCGCTGATGCACTTCCTCGGCCTGCGCACCCAGCACGAGCAGGCGAAGGTCCCCTCCTTCCCGCAGCGGGAGATCGAGATGGTGGGCGAGCGGATGGAGGCCCAGTGGGCCCGGCTGATGCCGCTCACCCACGCCGCCTTCAACGCCAACGGCCGGATCGCGCCGTAGGGCGGCCGCGGCCCGTCAACCGCGAGAAGTGTCCGTATTGCGACGTTTCGTGAAGTTCATCTAGGCTGAACAAACGGACCCGGCACTGCTTGAACCCCCGAGCAGGCAGTGCCGGGATCCGCATCGCGGGTGCCCCGAGGGAGCACACGACGGGGAGCTACGAGTAGCGTGGGACCCATGGCTCCGACCTCCACACCGCAGACCCCGTTCGGACGGGTCCTGACCGCCATGGTCACGCCGTTCTCAGACGACGGCGAACTCGACATCGACGGCGCGCAGCGGCTCGCCGCCCATCTGGTGGACGCCGGCAACGACGGCATCATCGTCAACGGCACCACCGGCGAGTCCCCGACCACCAGCGACGCGGAGAAAGCCCAGCTGGTACGGGCCGTGGTGGAGGCCGTCGGAGACCGCGCCCACGTCGTGGCCGGAGCCGGCACCAACGACACCCGGCACAGCGTCGAGCTGGCCCGCGCCGCGGAGAAGGCGGGAGCCCACGGCCTGCTCGCGGTCACGCCGTACTACAGCAAGCCGCCGCAGGAGGGCCTCTACCGGCACTTCAGCGCCATCGCGGACGCCACCGACCTGCCGGTCATGCTCTACGACATCCCCGGCCGCAGCGGCGTCCCGATCAACACCGAGACGATCGTCCGGCTCGCCGACCATCCGCGGATCGTCGCCAACAAGGACGCCAAGGGCGACCTCGGGCGGGCCAGCTGGGCCCTCGCCCGCAGCGGCCTCGCCTGGTACTCCGGCGACGACATGCTGAACCTCCCGCTGCTCTCCGTCGGCGCCGTCGGCTTCGTGTCGGTCGTGGGCCATGTCGTCACGCCCGAGCTGCGCGCCCTGCTGGACGCCCACCTCAACGGTGACGTCGCCAAGGCGACCGAGATCCACCAGAAGCTGCTGCCGGTCTTCACGGGCATGTTCCGCACCCAGGGCGTGATCACGACCAAGGCCGCCCTCGCCCTCCAGGGCCTGCCCGGCGGACCGCTGCGGCTGCCCCTCGTGGAGCTCTCTCCCGAGGAGACCGAGCAGCTCAAGCGCGATCTGGCCGCGGGTGGGGTACAGCTCTAGACACAGACGTCACAACTGCATACCGGCACAACCACATACGGACACAACTGCAAGTGCACGATTGTCACGCGCGCCACGTGCCCCCACGGGGCAGGTGGCGCGTGTGGTGAGGAGAGTCTTTTGAGTCATCCGCACCCCGAACTGGGCGCTCCGCCGAAGCTTCCCCGGGGCGGCCTGCGCGTCACGCCGCTCGGCGGCCTCGGCGAGATCGGCCGCAACATGACCGTCTTCGAGTACGACGGCCGCCTGCTGATCGTCGACTGCGGAGTGCTCTTCCCCGAGGAGGAGCAGCCCGGAGTCGACCTGATCCTGCCGGACTTCAGCACCCTGCGGGACCGTCTCGACGACATCGACGGCATCGTGCTCACCCATGGGCACGAGGACCACATCGGCGGCGTCCCCTTCCTGCTCCGCGAGAAGCCGGACATCCCGCTGATCGGCTCCAAGCTCACCCTCGCGCTGATCGAGGCCAAGCTCCAGGAGCACCGGATCCGGCCGTACACCCTCGAGGTCAAGGAGGGACACCGCGAGCGCGTCGGACCCTTCGACTGCGAGTTCGTCTCGGTCAACCACTCCATCCCGGACGCCCTGGCCGTCGCCATCCGCACCCCCGCGGGCATGGTGGTCCACACCGGCGACTTCAAGATGGACCAGCTGCCGCTCGACGGCCGTCTCACCGACCTGCCCGCGTTCGCGAGGCTCGGTGAGGAGGGCATCGACCTGCTCCTGAGCGACTCGACGAACGCCGAGGTCCCGGGCTTCGTACCGCCCGAGCGCGACATCTCGAACGTGCTGCGCACCGTCTTCGGCAGTGCCCAGCGCCGCATCATCGTGGCCAGCTTCGCCAGCCATGTGCACCGCATCCAGCAGATCCTGGACGCGGCTCACGAGTACGGCCGCCGGGTCGCCTTCGTCGGACGCTCGATGGTCCGCAACATGGGCATCGCCCGTGACCTGGGCTACCTGCGCGTTCCGGCGGGCCTGGTCGTCGACGTGAAGGCGCTCGACGACCTCCCGGAGGAGGAGGTCGTGCTGGTCTGCACGGGCTCCCAGGGCGAGCCGATGGCCGCGCTGTCCCGGATGGCCAACCGCGACCACCAGATCCGCATCGTCCAGGGCGACACGGTGATCCTGGCGTCGTCGCTCATCCCGGGCAACGAGAACGCGGTCTACCGCGTGATCAACGGCCTGACCCGCTGGGGCGCGAACGTCGTCCACAAGGGCAATGCCAAGGTCCATGTCTCCGGCCACGCCTCCGCGGGCGAGCTGCTGTACTTCTACAACATCTGCAAGCCGCGCAACCTGATGCCGGTGCACGGCGAGTGGCGCCACCTGCGGGCCAACGCCGAGCTCGGTGCCCTGACCGGTGTCCCCAAGGACCGGGTGGTCATCGCCGAGGACGGTGTCGTGGTCGACCTGGTCGACGGCATCGCCAAGATCGTCGGCAAGGTGCAGGCGGGGTACGTCTACGTCGACGGGCTCTCGGTCGGCGATGTCACCGAGGCCTCGCTCAAGGACCGCCGGATCCTCGGCGACGAGGGCATCGTCTCGGTCTTCGTGGTGGTGGACAGCACCACCGGCAAGATCGTCGGCGGCCCGAATGTCAATGCCCGCGGTTCCGGCATCGAGGACGCCGCATTCGGCGCGGTCCTGCCGAAGATCGAGGAAGCGTTCAACAAGGCGGCCCAGGACGGCGTCGCCGAACCGCACCAGCTGCAGCAGCTGGTCCGCCGGACGCTGGGTAAGTGGGTGTCCGACACCTACCGCCGGCGTCCGATGATCCTCCCTGTGGTCGTAGAGGTCTGACGCCGCATCAGCCGTATGGACGGCCGTGCCGGAGCCGATTTGCTTCCGGGCGCGGCCGTCCAGTACGTTTACGGCTCCGCCTGAACGAGGAACCCGGAACAACTCTGTGTCCGGACCTTCTCCGGGAAGGTGGAAATCCGACCCGGAGAAATCTGATAAAGTCGGAGCAGCCGAAAGGCAAAAGGCCCCCAACGGCCACTGGATTCGAAACTCGGACCGGAAACGGAACGAATAAGAGTCTGGTAAGGTTGGAGACAACGAAGGGAAGCGCCCGGAGGGCCCGAAAGGGACTAAAGGAAGCGTCCGTTCCTTGAGAACTCAACAGCGT
>NZ_JBEOXS010000079.1:0-28754 GCF_040296705.1 Streptomyces sp. NPDC002055 | reverse complement strand
TTCCGATCTGGTTCCGGAAGCTTCCGTGTTTTTGTGGCCCCCAGGGCCGTAAATATACGTTCCGGAACCCCCACCCCGCAGGCCCCGGCCCCCGGCCCCACCCGCACCCCGCGGCACCCGCGGCACCGCGGCACCGCGGCACCGCGGCACCCGGGAAGTCCAGCGGCCTCCTGGAACCCCGCACGCCGGCGACCCGCTGGCCCCCTGAACCCCGCGGGCCCCGTAGAACCCGCGGGCCCCGGGAGACCCGCGCCCCCGTGAAACCCGCGATCCGCAAGAAAACCCGCGCGCCCGGGGAGACCACCGGGACGGGGGACTCCATCGGGGAAGCCTGGGCATTGCCCCGCTCCGCCGTCCGCCGTGGCCTCTATCCTCTGCGTAGTGGGGAACCAGGGGGAGGGGGACGGGACATGGACGAACTGAGGTCCGATGACCCGCAGCGGATCGGTGCATACCGGCTGCTCGGCAGACTCGGCGCGGGGGGCATGGGGCTGGTGTATCTGGCCCGTTCGGACCGCGGCCGTACGGTCGCGGTGAAGCTGGTCCGGCAGGAGCTGGCCGAGCAGGAGGAGTTCCGCCGGCGCTTCCGGCAGGAGGTGCAGGCGGCGCGGCGGGTCGGCGGGGCGTGGACGGCGCCGGTGCTGGACGCCGACACCGAGGCGCCCACGCCCTGGGTGGCGACCGGCTACATCGCCGGGCCCTCGCTGCAGAGCGTGATCGCCGGGCACGGGCCGCTGCCCGAGCGGTCCGTGCGGTTCCTGACCGCCGGGCTGGCCCGGGCGCTGATGGACATCCACGGCGCCGGGCTGATCCACCGGGATCTGAAGCCGTCGAACGTGCTGGTCACCATCGACGGACCGCGCGTGATCGACTTCGGTATCGCCCGGGCCCTGGAGAGCGTGACCGGCGACGGGCACGGGCTCACCCGCACCGGCTCGCTGGTCGGCTCGCCCGGCTTCATGTCGCCCGAGCAGGTCCGCGGCGAGCGCATCACCGCGGCGTGCGACGTGTTCTGCCTCGGCTCGGTGCTGGCGTACGCGGCGACCGGCAAGCTGCCGTTCGGCTCCGCGTCCAGCGGGGTCGCGCTGATGTTCCGGATCGCCGAGGAGGCGCCGAACCTGGACGCGCTGCCGGAGGGGCTGCGCGAGCTGGCCGCCGACTGTCTCGCCAAGGACCCGGCGCAACGGCCGACCCCGGCCCAGGTACTGGAGCGCACGGACGCCGAAGCGGCCGCCGGGGAGCCCTGGCTGCCGGGCGGTCTCGTCGCCGAACTGGGACGGCACGCCGTCCAGCTGCTGGACGCGGAGAACCCGGAACCGCCGCCGGCACCGGCGGCTGCCGCACCGGCAGCTGCCGCACCGCCCGCTGCCGCACCGCCCGCCGCGGGACAGCCCGCTCCCGGCCAGCACGGTCCCGGTCAGCACAGTCCCGGCCAGCCCGGCGGCGGACCCGCTCCCGGGCCGTCGGCGCCGTCCACAGGCGGCGTGCACGCCATGCCGACGATGATCTCCGCCCCCGCCACACCGCCCCCGGGCCACGGCACCCCGCCGTACGGGCCGCCGGCCGGCGCCGGGGCGTACGGCTACCCGCAGCCCGGTCACGGCCCCGCGGGAGGCGGCGGCTACGGCTACCCGCCCTCGGGGTACCCGGCGCCCGGATACGCCGCGCCGCAGCACCCCGGCCCGTACGCCACCACCGTCGGGTACGCACCCGAACCGGAGCCGCGGCGGCGCCGGACGACCGTCCTGATGGTGGCGGTCGCGCTGGTGGTGGCGGTGGCCGGCGGCACCACCGTCTACACCGTGATGCAGCAGGGCGGCACGGGCGGCAGCGCCCGGCAGGACTCCGTGAACGCCCAGCGGTCCGGTGAGCCCGCGACCTCCGGCAAGGGGTCCGGAACGTCGTCGGAGAGCGCGTCCGGCGGCATCCCGCGGCAGTACCTGGGCACCTGGGAGGCGCGCTTGGGGGCGGGCGGCTCGGACGTGCGCCGGTTCACGCTGCGCCAAGGCGACCCCGGGGACGCGGTCTTCACCATGACCGCGGACGGCACGAACTACCACTGCACGTTCGCCGCGACGCTGCGGTCCGTCGGCCCGCCGGTCCAGCTGGAGCCGTCCACGGTGACCGCCGGAACCGCACAGTCCTGCAAGGCGGGGCCGGTGACAACGCTGGAGCTGACCGATTCGGGCCACCTGCGGCGCACCTTCTCCGACGGCAGCTCCGCGGTGCTCACCTACTCCAAGGTGGACTGACACTCCACGGTGGACTGACACTCCACGGTGGGCTGAGCGGCCTCACGGCGGGCCGAGCGCCCCCAGCCGTGGGACGAAAGACGGCGTTGCCGCTGCCCGGCCCTCGAGGCCGGCAGCGGCAACGCCGTCCGTGGTGCGGTGAGCCGCCCTCAGAGGAACGAGTTGATCTCGATCGTCTCGGTGCGGCCGGGGCCGACGCCGATCGCGGAGATCGGGGCACCGGACATCTCCTCCAGCGCCTTGACGTACCCCTGCGCGTTCTTCGGCAGGTCGGAGAAGGTCTTGGCCTTGGTGATGTCCTCGGACCAGCCCGGCAGCATCTCGTACACCGGCTTCGCGTGGTGGAAGTCGGTCTGGCTGTAGGGGAGTTCCTCGACCCGCTTGCCGTCGATCTCGTACGCCACGCACACCGGGATCTGCTCCCAGCCGGTGAGCACGTCGAGCTTGGTCAGGAAGAAGTCGGTCAGACCGTTGACGCGGGTCGCGTAGCGTGCGATAACCGCATCGAACCAGCCACAGCGCCGGTCGCGACCGGTGGTGACACCACGCTCACCGCCGATGGTGCGCAGCGCCTCGCCGTCCTTGTCGAACAGCTCGGTCGGGAACGGACCGGCACCGACGCGCGTTGTGTACGCCTTGAGGATGCCGATCACCCGGCTGATCTTCGTCGGGCCGACGCCGGCACCGGTGCAGGCGCCGCCCGCGGTCGGGTTCGAGGACGTGACGAAGGGGTACGTGCCGTGATCGACATCGAGCAGCGTGCCCTGCCCGCCCTCGAAGAGGACGACCTTGCCCTCGTCGATGGCGTCGTTCAGGATCAGCGTGGTGTCGGCCACGTAGCCGCGGATCTGGTCCGCGTAGCCGAGCAGCTCCTCCACGACCTGGCCGGGCTCGATCGCCCGGCGGTTGTAGAGCTTGGCCAGGATCTGGTTCTTGAAGTCGAGGGCCGCGTCGACCTTCTGCTCCAGGATCGACTCGTCGAACAGGTCCTGGACGCGGATCCCGACGCGGTTGATCTTGTCCGCGTAGGCGGGACCGATGCCCCGGCCGGTCGTACCGATCTTCCGCTTGCCGAGGAACCGTTCCGTCACCTTGTCGACGGTCGTGTGATACGGCGTGATCAAGTGCGCGTTGCCGCTGATCAGCAGCTTGGAGGTGTCGACGCCGCGCTCGTTCAGCCCGCTCAGCTCGGAGAGCAGGACCGCCGGGTCGACGACGACCCCGTTACCGATGACCGGCGTACAGCCGGGCGAGAGAATCCCGGAGGGGAGGAGGTGGAGCGCGTACTTCTGGTCGCCGACGACGACCGTGTGGCCGGCATTGTTGCCGCCCTGGTAGCGCACCACATAATCCACGGAGCCACCGAGCAGATCAGTGGCCTTTCCCTTGCCCTCGTCACCCCACTGAGCACCGAGCAGCACAAGTGCGGGCACAGGCGTACACCCCTTCCGGGCGGGGCATGTCCAACGTGCACGGCGGCGATCGCACGGCGTATTTCGCCGCGCCCCGCCACCAGAGCCGTCGAACCGGTGCCCCGGATAGACGAAGCCCCTGGCGCAACAGCGACAGGGGCTCTTGCACCGAGAGATTACCTGAGGAAGGACCGAGGTGTCGGCTCCAGCTTCCACCGGACACCCCCTGCTCGTCGTCATCGACCCGGTCGCACGGCGGACCGACGGCGAGGCGGTGCGGATCGCGAAAGATGTGCTGTGCGCCGGCGCGACCGCGAAAATCTGCCTCCCGGACGGTCCCGAGGAGGTCGCGCGGGCGCTGTCCCGCCGGGGCAGTAGGCGGCCGGTGGTGGTCGGCGACGACGCGGCGCTGCTGCGCATCGTCGGGATGCTGCACCGGGAGCGGATCCTGGGCGACGCGGCGCTGGCCCTGGTCCCGGTCGGGGCGTCGCCCTCGGCGGTGGCCCTGGCGGGCGCCCTGGGCGTGCCGACGGGCCCGGTCGCCGCGGCCCGCGCGGTGCTGGACGGGGTGGACCGCGAGCTGGACCTCCTGGTGGACGACAGCGACGGCGTGGTCCTCGGCGGCCTGACCGTCCCCGACCCGGCCCTCTCCCCCGGCCGGACCACCCCGCGGCCGTGGTGGGAGCCGGGCCTGCGGACCTGCCGCTCCCTGGTACGCACCCTGGCGGGCCAGCGCACGGATGCCGCGGGGGCGCGCGGTGCGGATGGTCCGGAGGGTGCGGATAGCGCGGGTGGCGCGGACGGTCGTGGCGGGGCGGGCGGGGCGGGCGGGGCCGACAGTGCTCGCGGGGCGGACGGGTCTCGCGGAACGGACGGGTCTCGCGGGACCGACGGATCTCCTGGGACGGACAGGCCTCACGGGACCGACGGATCTCGTGGGGCCAACGGGTCTCCTGGGAGGGATGGGTCTCGCGGGACCAACGGGACGGACGGGCCCGGCGGAAACGGCTGGATACTCGGCACGGGCCGGCCGCCCGGGACGGACACGCCAGGGGCATCACTGCTGGCGGGCGTGCCGCCGCAACCGTCCCCGGCGGGCTTCCTGACGGATGCGGCCACGGGCCACGGACTCGGTGACGGCGGCACCCACCGGCTGCGGGTCGAGGCCGACGGCGTGGTGCTGGTCGACCTGGACCAGCCCGTCTCGGGCGTCTCGGTGACGACCGGCGGCGCCCGGGGCGGCGAAGCCGACGGCCTGGTGCAGGTCGTCATCCGCCCCGGTACCGCGGACGGCCCGAAGCCGCTGACCGCCCGGGCCCACACGGTCACCATCTCCGGCCCCGACTTCCGCTACCGGGCGGACGCCCTGCTCCGCGGCCCGGTCCGCACCCGCACCTGGACGATCCTCCCGAGCGCGTGGCGGCTGACGCTGCCGAGGGGGTGAGGCGGGGGCGGGGCCGGGACGTGGGTCCAGCAACGGGCAGGCAGGAAGCGAAGGGTCGGCCCGCTGCTACGGTCCCCGCATGACGCACTCGGTCTCCGCTGTTCGCGCTGTCGACCTGCGGGTCGAGCCGGTCGACATGGTTCTTGACCGCGTCGAGCGGTCCCTTCAGACCCGACTGGACCCGGGCACGGCGGTGCGCAAGCGCCGGTCCGTGGGGGCCCGGACGGACCGGGACACCTGGGTACGAGTGGAGCGACGCCCGCTCGACAAGATCGCCGACCAGGGGTGGAACGGCACCGAGAGCGCCGCCCGTCTGGAAGGCGTCGCCCAGCCCGTGTGGCGGGGGTGTGCGGTCTGGCGAGACACCGACGACCTTGTGATGTGGCGGGCCGACGAGACCGATCTCCTTCCGGGGGCGCCGATCGGGACCGCCGTCCTGAGTCAAGAGCCGGCGCTGCCCGTGAACTGGTGGCGAGCCTTCGGGGCTTCGCTGGACGCACTGGCGCGGAACACGACCGGACGCGTGGCCACCCCGGACACCGTCACGATCACGCAGGACCTGGTCACCGAGTCGATCCGGGGCGTATTCACCCACGAGATCGATACGACCGTCGAACGATGGGTTCCGGCCCACGCCGACCTGAACTGGGCCAACATGAGCGCACCGGCCTTCTCTCTCTTCGACTGGGAGGACTGGGGAAACGCACCCCAGGGCCTCGACGCCGCGACGCTCTGGGCCGCCTCGCTGGCCGTCCCCGCTCTGGCCGACCGCGTACGACGCGAGCGGCGGCACGACTTCGAGAGCCGGGACGGCAAGCTGATGACACTCTTCGTATGCTCGAAGATCCTGGGACCGGACGCGCACCCGGAAGACCCTCGGATCGAACCCGCCCGGCACCGGGCACGGCAGGTCATCGCGGAGCTTCAGACGGGCTGACCGATCAACCGCTCCCGAAGGAGGGCGCGGTACTCGTGAATCGTCCGCTCATCAGGCTCGGCGGCCAGGGCGTCGAGCAGTTCACCCAGATGAGCCGGATCGTCCGTACCCACGGCCATGGTTCCGACACGGGGATGGCCAACTCGTCGAGGAACCAACCGAGTCAAGCTCTCCACAGTGACCTACGATCGGCTGCGGGCCATGGCCCTACCGCCGCTCGTGTCACTCAGCATGATCCGATCCGTGATGGAGGGCGTCCACCGTGGAGCGAGTGTCCCGTCCCGATCTGACCGGCGCAGACTGGCGCAAGAGCAGCCACAGCAACCAAGAGGGGGGCGACTGCGTCGAGGTCGCCGACGGATTCCCCGGCCTCGTCCCCGTCCGTGACAGCAAGGACCCCAGCGGTCCGGCGCTGGTCTTCCCCGTCGACGCCTGGGCTGCGTTCATAGCTGACGTCAAGGCCGACCAGTACATCTGAGTCGTCCCGGACCGGAGGACATCGACCATGCAGCGTGTGTCCCATCCAGACTTGTCCGGCGCCGACTGGCGCAAGAGCAGCTACAGCAACCAGGCGGGCGGGAACTGCGTCGAGATGGCTGGCGGACTCCCCGGCCTCGTCCCCGTCCGCGACAGCAAACACCCTGAAGGCCCAGTTCTGGTCTTCACTGTCGAGTGCTGGACCGGTTTCATAGCCGACGTGAAGGCCGACCAGCGCACCTGAGCAGTCCCGAAACCGGAGGGCATCGACCGTGAACCGAATGTCCCATCCCGACCTGACCAATGCCAACTGGCGGAAGAGCAGCTACAGCAACCAAGCAGGCGGGAACTGCGTCGAGGTCGCCGACGGATTTCCCGGCCTCGTCCCCGTCCGTGACAGCAAAGACCCGGACGGCATGCCGCTCGTCTTTTCCGAGGCGGCATGGGTCTCTTTCACCAGCGAGTTGAAGGCCGCCACCTGGCACAAGAGCACGTACAGCAACCAAGCAGGCGGCGATTGCGTCGAGGTCGCCGACGGACTGTCCGGCCTCGCACCTGTCCGTGACAGCAAGGACCCCCTGGGCCCTGCGCTCATCTTCACCGCCGACGCCTGGGCCGCGTTCATCGACGGGTTGAAGGCCGCCGACCGGCACTGATCGCGCCGGATGCCGGTCGCAGCAGGACTCCTGCCTCCGCCGGATCCCGCGCACCGGGGTCCGGCGGACATCACTCTTCCCAGCCATCCGGGAAAGGCGGGCACCTGACACCCACGACGGCCAAGTGCCGACTGACCAGGTTGCGCAGGACGGGCCACGGTGAGATCAGCAAGTCCCCGTCGAGCAACGCCGTGGTTTTCGAGAACGATGCCCAGTGGCCTACAACGGCGCTGCTGCACCGCGCCGCAGAGGAGATGTGAGAAGAGATGAGCACCACGACCGGAACCACTGACTACCTGCCGGATGCACACTGGTTCAAGGCCTCGGCGAGTTCCGGCACCGGAGGGTGCCTCGAAGTGGCCTTCCTTCCTGACGGCAGCGTGGCCCTCCGCGATAACGAGGCCTTGGAGAAGCCTCCGTTCGTCGTGAGTGAGCATGTATGGACTTGCTTCCTCGACGGGGCAAAGGGCGGCGAATTCAACCTGCCCGCCTGACGACCCCAAACTCTCGGACTTGAGCAGGGGCCCCACCCCGGGCAGCTCGGCTCGTTCTCCATCCTGGAGTTCGCTGCATCGGATCCCTGTATCGGGTACGTGGATGGCCCGGGCGGGAACCTCTTCGTGGAGAAGGGGCGTTCGATCTACCGTCTTGACCAACGTCGGGAGAGGCCGTCCCAGCGGGCGGCCCCTCCCGTATCAGGGCACAGTCAGGAGAGCCCGGAGGACTGCGGCTACGCGGAAGCCGGCTCGCCTGTCGGCTTGACCGGGGCGTTCCGACGACATCCGACGCGCAAGCTCACGTCGGAACTCCGGTCGCCAGTGGCGTACTCGCCCGGGTGGGCGCCGTTTCCATCCCGTCCAGCCCCCACCCCCGGCTCTCGTCAGCGACCCCATGGAGACGTGATGACCGCCCAGTACACGCGCGACGCTTCCGTCACCGACCGCGGCCTTCTGTCCAGCAAGGCGTACGGCTCCGGTCAGCATCTGGCTGCTCGCCAGTCCCTCTACGCATGGCAGACGCCGCGCCATGACCTTCCGGGCATGGTCGTGGACGAGTTGGCCGGGGTAGGCGGTCGGGTCGCTGATGTGGGATGCGGCAACGGAAAGTTCGTACAGCGACTTCGCGAGGAACGCCGCGACCTGACGGTGATCCCCATGGACGTCTCCCAAGGCATCCTCGGCGACATTCCTGGAGCCGTCGTCGCAGACGCTCAGCAACTGCCCCTCAATGATGGATCACTTGGTGCTGTACTCGCGTTGCACATGCTGTACCACGTGGAGGACCGGACCCGGGCTGTGTGCGAATTGGCCCGTGTCCTGGGGCCCGGCGGCATCGCGATCGTCTCCACCAACAGCCGGACGGACAAGCAGGAGCTGGAGTGTCTCTGGCGACGGGCCGCAGGTGACGTGCTGGGCATCCCTGAGGGTCCGGCCCGAGTGCAGTTGTCAGCGCGCTTCACCCTGGAGGGCGCTCCGGCGATGCTCGGCACGTTCTTCACCGAAGTCCGCACGATCCCCCTCCCCGGGGTGATCGCGGTTACCGACGCTGAACCGGTCGTCGCCCACTTGGCCTCGTACGCAGCCTGGGCGGATCAGATGGGCGTCCCGTTCCGGGAAACCCTCGACCGCGCACGCGAACGAATTGACGAGACTATCCGCACGGAAGGTGCTTTCCGCATCCATTGCCTTGGTGGCTTGCTCGTCTGCCACGGCCCTCAGCCGGCGAGTACGTAGACGCCGCAGTCCGCACGGGCCAAGTGGGGATCAGCGGTGCCTTATCGAGGCAGACATCGTTCAAGCCGGGGCACGCCTCCGGCAAGTGCGGTCCCCAACCGACCAACCCCCGTCCACCGCGCACTGGTCGTCGTTGGGTTCCCCAGGGCCAGGACCCGGCCTCGCCGAACCCCCATCCACCGGGCTCCGGTGGGCCGCGTGACTCCTCAAAGGACCTGGGGAAAGAACCCCAACCCTCCCTCCCCTCCCGCCACATCACCCGGACGGGTGACCGGCTTGCGGGTGGGGGAACCAGGCGGTTACGTTCGCCGCGACAAGCGAAAACGAATACGGCCCCCGGCCGGGACTGGCATCCCGAACGAGGGCCTCACCGATCAGGAAGTGAACCCCTTCCCGATGGCTGGACCGCAGTCTAACGCGCGCCTGCGCGCTGACGCCGGGTCACCGACTTCCGGCGTGATCCATCTCCGCACCCGTCTCACCGCCGACTTCACCGTGATCGCCAACGCCTTGGCGCAGCGCCGCGGAAGCGCGGTCACGGTCGGCGTCGCGGCGTACATCCTCTCCCTGCCGGACGGCGCCCCCGTGAGCATCGCGGCCCTGTGCCGCCACTTCACCGAGGGCGAGATTCTCATCTCTCGGGCGCTCCGGGAGCTGGAGGCGGCCGGGTATCTGGAGCGGCGCCGCGAGCGCGGGCCCGGCGGGGTGATCCGCACGCGGACGTTCTTCAACGATGTGCCGGGAGACGCAGAGGTGAGCGACGTGCCGGGGCGCGGTGCCTTATCCCGGTCCCGCCCCGTACACCCGACACCGCCCACGCGGTCCGCACCGCCACCCGCTGCGCGCACCCCGGCGACGCGCTCCACGCGCTTCACTCAGTCCACCCGATCCGCGCAGCCGCCCACGCCGTCCGCGCCCGGGCCCGGGCCCGTCCCCGCGGTCCCGCCGGAGCCTGTGGATACGCCGGACCCCTCGCTCTCGCACCCGGCCCCGGACCCGACCCCAGCCGCCCGGGAGCGTGAACCGCTTCGGGAACGTGAACCAGCCCCGGAGAGCGAACCCGCCCCGGAGCAGGACCCGGTGTCGCGAACGGACCCACGGGCCCTGGTCATCCTTGCCTCGCTGCGCATCCGCGACCCCCGGCTGATCCTGTCCCGGCGGGAGGTCGACCGGCTCGCCCCGGCCGTGAGCCTGTGGCTTGCGCGAGGGGTCGGGCAGAAGGAGATCACCGATCTCCTCACCACCGGTCTCCCGGACCGTTTCCGGGCGCGGCCGGCCCGCATCCTGGCCTACCGGCTCGACGATCCACCGGTGGCCGCGCCACCACCGAGCACCGTCGTACCGGACGCCCCCGCCAAACCCGTCGTCCTGCCCTGGCAGACCTGCGACGGCGGCTGCGAACGCGCCTTCCGGGCCGCGGAACCGGGCTGTTGCCGCGACTGTCGTTCCGAGTCCGTGAGCCCCCGAGCCGCCTTCCGCGGTCCTCTGCCAACAGCTTGCTGAGCGCGAACCAGGAGTTCCTTGGGCAGGGGAGACCGCCGGGAACTGCAAGAAGATTCGACGCTGCCGCTCGCCGCGACAGCCCTGGTATGGAGAGAGGTAGTGCGAGTATGGTGACTTGTATGGCGACCAAGAAGGTGACGATCACCATCCCGGAGGATCTCCTCGACGAGATCCGGTCGGAGACATCCGAGCGGGGGATCTCGGCCTACGTTGCCGAGGCGCTGCGCCTCAAGCGAGACCGCGACCGGCTCCGGGAACTGGTCGACTGGCTGCAGGAAGAGCATGGAGCAGTCACCGAGAGCGAGCTTGCCGCGGGACGCGAGGAGCTGGACGCTCTCGACGCGGAACACCGGCGTCGCGCCGCTGGGAAGGGCCGCCCGGGTAAAGCCGCGTGAAGGAACGACGCGGCCAGCGGACCACACCACTCCGCGTCTTCGTCCTCGACTGCGAGGCCCTGTCGCTCGCTGTTCGCGGCGATCGCATGATGATCACCCGGCTCGTTCTCGCAGACCGACGCGAGGCCGAAGTGGTGACCTCCCCGATGACCCTCGTCGAGGCGTACGACGGCAGGACCACCGAACAGCGCTGGGACTGGGTGCTTTCCCGCGTCAGCGTCGCGACGGTCGGAAAGGACGAAGCCCGACAGGCGCGCCGCCTCCTGGCCGATACCGGATTGCACGGCCACAAGCACGCGATCGACGCGGTGCTCGCCGTCATCGCACGGCAGCAGCAGGGACAGGTGACGGTCTTCACCTCAGATGTGGACGACCTGGAGAGGTTGATCCCGGACAGGATCGTCGTCGCCAAGGTCTGAATCCCTGAAACGGGACACGCGAGGCCGCGCCGCCGTCCGCCTGAGCATCGCCGCCCTCCGCCCCCGCGGGCTCACCGCCAGGCCGTGGCCCCGCCGCGCGCCTCCTGGCGTTCGCGCCAGCGGTCCATGATTCCGGTCAGTTCGTTCTGCAGGAACTCGAAGAACTCGGCGGTCTCGGCGACCCTCGTCCCGGCCGGGCTGTCGGGGCCCAGGGAGGCGGCGCCCTCGCGGAGGGTCTTCTCCCAGCGGGTCAGGACCTGGTCGCGGTGGGTGAAGGTCTCGTACCAGAGCTCGTTGTGCAGGCGGTAGCGGTCGCGGCGTGAGCCGGGCTCGCGCTCGCGGCCGACCATGTTGACCTGGGTCAGATAGCTGATCGCGCCGGAGACGGCGGCCGGGCTGATCTGCAGTCGCTCGGCAAGTTCGGCCGAGGTGAGTGAGCCGGAGTCGGAGGCGAGCAGGGCCGCGAAGACGCGCGCGGCCATCCGCTGCATCCCGGCCCCGGTCAGCTCGGCGGCGAACCGTTCGACGAACCGGGAGACCGCGTCCTCGTCACGCCGGTCCGTCGGCCCGCCGGCCGCCGTTCCGGTCCGTTCCGGACGGCTCTCCGCCCCGTCCGCCCTGCTCACGCTGTCGGTCACGCCTCATCCTCTCCCCTGTCTCAACGCCGCCCCGAGTTTATATGGTTCCTTAACTTCACAAGTTTCTGAAAGTAGCGTACTTTCAGAAGCATGACCAAGGCCCTCTCACCGGAGCCGGCGATCCACACGGCCGGCCTGCACAAGTCCTTCGGCCGGACGCACGCGCTCGACGGTCTCGACCTCGACGTGGCGACCGGCGAGGTCCACGGCTTCCTCGGGCCGAACGGCGCCGGGAAGTCCACCACCATCCGCGTCCTCCTCGGTCTGCTGCGGGCCGACCGCGGCACCGTCCGGCTGCTGGGCGGGGATCCCTGGCACGACGCCGTGGAGCTGCACCGCCGGATCGCGTACGTCCCGGGCGACGTCACCCTGTGGCCGAACCTCTCCGGCGGCGAGGCCATCGACCTCTACGGGCGGCTGCGCGGACGGCTGGACCCCAACCGCCGCGCCCGGCTCCTGGAGCGCTTCGAACTCGACCCGACCAAGAAGGGCCGCGCCTACTCGAAGGGCAACCGGCAGAAGGTCGCGCTGGTCGCCGCGTTCGCCTCCGACGTCGACCTGCTGATCCTCGACGAACCCACCTCGGGGCTGGACCCGCTGATGGAGGAGGTGTTCCAGAGTTGCGTCGCGGAGGAGCGGGAGCGCGGCCGGACCGTCCTCCTCTCCAGCCATGTGCTGAGCGAGGTGGAGGCGCTGTGCGACCGGGTGAGCATCATCCGCCGGGGCCGGACCGTCGAGAGCGGATCACTCGCCGACCTGCGGCATCTGACCCGGACCTCGGTCAGCGCCGAGCTCGCCGGGCCGCCCAACGGGCTCTCCCGGCTCCCCGGCGTCCACGACCTCGACATCCAGGGGAGGCGGGTGCGGCTCCAGGTCGACACCGACAGGCTCGACGGGGTGCTGCGGCAGCTGAGCGAGTCCGGGGTGCGCAGCCTGACCAGCACGCCGCCCACGCTGGAGGAGCTGTTCCTCCGGCACTACCAGGACGGGGCCCCGGGCGGGGACCCGGGCGGGGGCGGCCCCACTTCCGGCACCGCGGCCCCTGGTGGCGCTGCCTCTGGTTCCGCGGCCCCCGGTGCCACTGCCCCCGGTGACGCCGCCCCCGGCGACACAGGATCCGGTGACGCGCGGACGGCGGGCGTCCGGTGACCGCCGTCGCCCACGCCCCGTCCGCCCGGGCGCTCCCGGGCCGCCGCGGCGGCCTCGCCGGGACCGGCACGCTGCTGCGGCTCGCCCTGCGCCGGGACCGCGTCATGATGCCCGTCTGGGTGCTCGCCCAGACCGCCGTCGTCGCCGGGACCGGCTCCTCGCTGGTCAAGCTCTACGACACGGCGGCCAAGCGGGCCGACGTGGCGCAGTCGATGACCACCAGCAGTTCGCTGCGCGGCCTGTACGGGCCGGTGTTCCAGGACACCGTGGGCGGGCTGATCGCCTGGCGGTCCCTCGGCTTCGGCACGGTGCTGGCCGCGCTGATGAGCCTGATCATCGTGGTCCGGCACACCCGCGAGGAGGAGGACACCGGCCGTCAGGAACTGCTGTCCTCGGCCGTGGTGGGGCGCCGCGCCCCGCTGACCGCGGCCCTGCTCGCCGCGGCGGTGGCCAACGCCCTGCTGGCGCTGCTGGTCGCCGCCACGGCCTCCGGGTACGGCGCCCCGGCCGCGGGCTCCCTGGCGCTCGGCCTGACCCTCGGCGCGGTGGGCATGGCGTTCGCCGGTGTCGCGGCGGTCGCGGCGCAGCTCACCGAGAGCGCCCGGCCCGCGAAGGGGCTGGCCGGGGCCGTGCTGGGGCTGGCGTTCGTGCTGCGCACGGCGGGGGACGTGGTGTCCGACGACGGCTCCTCCCCGCTCGGCTGGGCGTCGCCGCTCGGCTGGGCGGAGAACGTCCGGCCGGCCGCCGGCGAACGCTGGTGGATCCTGCTGCTGCTCGTCGCGCTCACCGCGGCGACGACGGCCACGGCCTTCGCGCTCGCCGGCCGCCGGGACCTCGGCGCGGGCTTCCTGCCGTCCCGCCCCGGCCCGCCGGCCGGCCGGATCGGCGGGACGTACGGTCTGGCGCTGCGGCTCCAGCGCGGTTCGCTCCTCGGCTGGACGGCCGGATTCGCCGTCGCGGGCCTGGTGTTCGGGGCGATCACGGACGGCGCCGCGGAGCTGGTGGACGACAACGAAGGGACCCGCGCGATCATCGACCGGATGGGCGGCCATCAGGGCCTCGCGGACTCCTCGCTCGCCGCGATGACCGGCATCCTCGGCATGGTGGCCGCCCTGTTCGCCGTGGGCAGCGTGCTGCGGCTGCGGTCCGAGGAGACCGCGGGGCGCGCGGAGCCGGTCCTCGCCACCGCGGCGGGCCGGCTGCGCTGGGCGGGCAGCCATCTGGCCGTCGCGTTCCTCGGCACGGTCGCGGTGCTCTTCTGCTGCGGGGTCGCGATGGGCGTCGGCTACGGGGCGACGGCGGGCGGCCTGGGGGGCGAACTCCCGCGAGTGCTCGGGGCGTCGCTGGCCCAGGCGCCGGCGGTGTGGCTGGCGGCCGGGTGCGCGATGCTGCTGTTCGGGGCCCTGCCGAGGGCGACCCCGGTGGCGTGGGGCGTGGCGGGCGCCTGGCTCGGCATCGGCTGGCTCGGGCCGACGGTCGAACTGCCGCAGTGGGCGATGAACCTGTCGCCCTTCAGCCACCTGCCGAAACTGCCGGGCGCCGAGGCGCACGCGGCTCCGTTCCTCTGGCTGACGCTGCTGGCGGCGGCGCTCGCGGGGGCCGGGCTGCTGGCGTTCCGGCGCCGGGACATCGGCTGACGGTCGCTCGCCGGTTGGCGGCCGGCCTGTCGTGCCGGGCCCGGGGCCGCCCCTGCTCGTGGGGCGCGCCCCGGGCCCGGGTCAGCCGGCTCGGCCGGTGCCGGGGGCGCCGCGGTCGTCGTCCCCGCCCGGCTTGGGGTTGCCGCCGCCGGGGGCGTCCTCCCCGCGCTCGTAGGGACTGCCGCCGGTGGTGTCGTCCACCATGGGCTCTTCCACCTCGACGGGTCGCCAGGGGTGGGGCTTGTCGCGCAGGAGCATGTTCCCGCTGAAGCCGTTGCCGATGATGCGCAGATCGGGCTGCATCTCCGTGCCCTGGTCGGCGCTCCGGGCGAGCACGGAGTGGATCCGGTCGCCGGTCGGCTCCCACGGATGCGCCGGGTCGTCGGGGCGCACTGCGCGATGTCCGTGTACCAGGTGTCGCCGCTCTGTCCCGTTGCACGCTTCGCCGCTCGGACGTGAGACGAAGCCGCCCGTCAGACCTCGACGACCAGTTCCTCCAGCCCGCGGATCACATAGCCCGGCTTCCAGCGCGGTTCGGTGACCAGGCGCAGCCCCGGCGCCCGCTCCAGCAGGGCGCCGAAGGAGGCGGCGAGTTCGATGCGGGCCAGCGGGGCGCCCAGGCAGTAGTGGATACCGGCGCCGAAGGTCAGGTGCGGGTTGTCGGAGCGGGTGAGATCCAGGCGGTCCGGGTCGGGGAACCGCTCCGGATCCCGGTTGGCGGAGCCGAACAGCAGCGCCACCTCCGTACCCCGCGGAAGGGTCCGCCCCGCGATCTCGATGTCGTCCAGCACCCAGCGCTCGAACATCTGCAACGGGGTGTCGTACCGCATCAGTTCCTCGACCGCGGTGGGCAGCAGAGCGGGGTCGGCGCGCAGCGCGGCCAGCTGGTCCGGGTTGCGGAAGAGGGTCAGCCAGCCGTTGGCGGTGGTGTTGACGGTGGCCTCGTGGCCGGCGTTCAGCAGCAGCACACAGGTCGAGATCATCTCCTGCTCGCTGAGCCGGTCGTCCTCGTCGTGGGCCGCGATCAGGGCGCTGATCAGGTCGTCACCGGGGGCGGCACGGCGCTCGGCGATCAGGTCGCGCAGATAGGCCGAGAACTCCACCGAGGCCCGGACGGCCCGGCGCGCCGCCTCCTCCGTCGGGTTGAGCTCGAACATCCCGACGATGTCGGCCGACCAGGGCCGCAGCAGCCCGCGGTCCGCGCGCGGAATGCCCAGCATCTCCGCGATCACCGCGACCGGCAGCGGCTCGGCGACCAGCTCGATCAGGTCGCCGCCGCCCCGTGCGCACAGCTCGTCGGCGAGCTCGGCGGCCATCCGCTCGACCGCCGGGGTCAGCCGCTGCACGGTGCGCGCGGTGAACGCCTTGGAGATCAGCCGGCGGATCCGCGTGTGGTCCGGCGGCTCCAGGTCCAACAGGCCGTTGCCGTTGAGCACATGGAACGGCTCGTGCTCGGGCGGCGGCGGGGTGCGGCCGAACTCCTCGTGGCTGAACCGGTGCAGATACGTGCGGCCCAGCCGGCGGTCGCGGAGCAGCGCGCTGACGTCGGCGTGCCGGGGGATCAGCCACTGCCCGGTCGGCTCGTACCAGTGCACCCGGCCCGTCTCCCGCAGTCCCGCGTAGGCGGGGTACGGGTCCGCGACGAAGGCGGGGGACCACGGGTCGAAGGCGACAGCGGCTGCATTCATGGCCAGACGGTACCCAGGAGTACGGCTGCCCGCTCCTGATCGGCCGGGTCCGGTGCGGGACGGCCCGGCTTCCGGGGTCCGGGGCCCGTCCCCATGGCGTCCCGCGGGCGGCCCCGGGCCCTCGGCACCCCGTACCGGCACCCCGTACGGGCGGGCCGCACCGCCATCCCGCCCGCGCCCCGCGGCTATCCGCCCGGCGTCACCAGCCCGATCTCGTAGGCGAAGACCGCCGCCTGCGTGCGGTCGCGCAGCCCGAGCTTCACGAGGATGCGGCTCACATGGGTCTTGACGGTGGCCTCGGTGACCACCAGGCGGTCCGCGATCTCCCCGTTCGACAGCCCCTGCGCGATCTGGGCGAGCACCTCGGTCTCGCGCTCGGTCAGCGCCTCGATCCGGTCCATCCGCGGGGCGCGCGGCGCGCCGAGCCGGGTGAACTCGGCCAGCAGCCGCTTGGTGACGGTCGGGGCGAGCAGGGCCTCGCCCGCCGCCACGATCCGTACCGCGTCGGCGAGCTGCCGGGCGGAGGCGTCCTTGAGCAGGAAGCCGGAGGCGCCCGCCCGGAGCGCTTCGTAGACGTACTCGTCCAGGTCGAAGGTGGTGAGGATGAGCACCCGGGCGCCCGCGTCGTCCTGCCGGGCCTCGGCGATCCGGCGGGTGGCCTCCAGGCCGTTCATGCCGGGCATCCGGATGTCCATCAGCACCACGTCGGGCCGGAGGGTCTCCACCTGGCCGACCGCCTCGCGGCCGTCGAGGGCCTCGCCGACCACCTCCATGTCGGGCTGCGCGTTCAGCAGCACGGAGAAACCCTCGCGGACCATCATCTGGTCGTCGGCGATCAGCACCCGGATGGTCATGCGGTGGCCTCCTCGGCCGGCTGGTCGAGCGGGAGGAAGGCCGAGACCTCGAAGCCCCCGTCGGCGGTGGGTCCGGCGGTCAGCTCTCCGCCGAGCATCGCGGCGCGTTCGCGCATGCCCATCACCCCGTGGCCCATGCCCGGGGAGGGCTGCACCTTCGCGGTCGGCGGGGTGTTGACGATCCGCAGGCCGAGGCCGGTGAGGACGTAGCTGACCTCCACCCGGACCCGCGAGCCGGGCGCGTGGCGCAGGGCGTTGCTCAGCCCTTCCTGGATGATGCGGAAGGCCGACAGCTCGACGCCCTGGGGCAGGGTCCGCTGCGCGCCGAAGCGCGCGACCTCGACGGAGAGGCCCACGGACCGGACGCCGTCGACGAGTTCGTCGAGCCGGGAGAGGTCGGGCTGCGGCGCGTCGGGCAGCTGCTGGTCGTCGGCGCTCTCGAAGCGCAGGACGCCCAGCACCCGGCGCAGTTCGGCGAGCGCCTCGACCGCGCTGCTGCGAATGGTGCCGAAGCTCTTCGTCAGCTCCTCGGGCGGATCGCTGACCCGGTACGGGGCGGCCTCGGCCTGGATCGCGATCACCGACATGTGGTGGGCGACGACGTCGTGCAGTTCGCGGGCGATCCGCGCGCGCTCCTCCAGCAGCGAGTGCTGACCGCGGACGTCGGCGACCAGGGTCTCCTGCTCGGCGACCTCGCCGCGGGCGAGCCGCCAGCCGCGCAGGGCGACGGCGGTGGCGAGGAGGACGGCGGAGAAGAAGGCCAGCGGGAGGAACATCACGGTGCGGTAGCCGTCGTTGAGCACCATGTCGACCAGCAGGGCGACCGTCACCGTGATCAGCCACATCTCCACGGCCACCCGGGGCCGGCTGCGCAGCGCCACCAGGATCATGACGGTGACGAGCGCCATCATGCCGGGGTTGCCCCATTCGCCGGTCAGGGGGGACGCGACGGTGGCCGCGAGCGACGCCCAGAAGGCGCCGACCGGCCGGAGCAGGGCCAGCAGCACCGGCAGGGTCTGGGTCAGCACCAGGCAGAAGTCGATGATGTTCCCGGGTGCCGATGTGGTGGAGCGGGCCGACATCTCCGCCATGGTGATGAGCAGCGCGAGGAAGGCGACCGTCGCGTGGGGGAGCCAGCGGCCACCGATCCGCTCGATCCGCGGCCAGCGGACGAAGCGCTCGGCGCGCAGCGGCGGCAGCGGCCGGAGGGCCCAGGCGTCCTCGATCAGGTCGTGGCGCACCGCCTGCCAGGCGGTCCGGGCTATGCGGGACTCGGTCCACGCGGTTGTCGTCTCATTCACAGGCAGCACGCTACGCAGTACGGGGCCGGGCGTCGTCACCGACAAAGCTGACATCTTCTCGTCCGTCTCAAGGATGACGAGGCGTCCACGGAGCGTGAATGGCGAGCCGCGCGATCTCGTCGGCGACGACCGCGGCGGCGGGCGCGGCCGGGTCGATGAGCGGGAAGTGGCCCACCCCGTCGAGCAGCACGAGCCGGACCGGCTGTCCGGCCCGCTCGGCCGCCGCCACGAAGGCGCGGGCGACGTCCGGGGGCACATCGGCATCGCAGGCGCCCTGGACGACCGTGGTGCGGACCCCGGTGGGCAGCAGCGCGGCGGAGTCGGCGTACGGCAGCCGCGCCGGCCACTTCTCGGGGCCGCCCAGCAGTTGCACCGCCGCGTCCGAGCACACCCCGAGGCGCCGGGCGGTGGTGAAGTCCGCGATGGGGGCCAGGGCGACGACCCCGCGGAACGGCGGCGGTGCGCACGGATCCGTCCCCGGCGGCCCGGCGCGGTGCCACCGGGACCCGACGGGCAGCCGGTGCCGGGCCGCCGCCCACAGCGCGAGGTGCCCACCCGCGGAGTGCCCGGTGAGCACGGTGCACGCCGGATCGACGCGCGCCCACGCGGGGTCACCCTGCGGTACGCCCCGCACGGCGGCCCTCCGCTCGGCGTCCTGCACCTCCCCGACCAGCGCCGGGAGGCGGTCGACGGCCAGCGCGACATCGTCGAAGGTCTCGGGCCAGCGGCCCGCGCGCGGCACCGCGCCCGGCCCGTTCCCGTGCCCCGTCCCGCTCTCCCCCGCCACCGGGAGGTCGTCCGCCGCCGGTTGGTCGTCCGCCACCCGGAAGTCGTCCGGCGCCGGGCCGCCCTCCCCCGGCGCCCCGTCCGTCCGGGGGCCGTCCCCCCGGTCCGTCGGCCCCGGCCCGCGGCGGTACTCCACCGAGGCGACGGCGAAGCCGTAGCCGGCGAGCCGGGCGGCCAGCGGCGAGACGTGGTGCCGGTCGTACGGAGCGCGCCAGGCGCCGCCGTGCAGCAGGACCACCAGCGGCGCGGGCCCACTGCCGCCCCGCGGGGCGTAGAGGTCGAGGACCTGGTCCGGGTGCGGCCCGTACGGCAGGCAGACGTCGGCCGGTACCGGCGCGTGGCCGAACGCGGAGGCCTCCTCGGCCTCCGCGTCCCCTCCCCCGCCAGCGGCCACCGGTCAGGCCCGCCGCTCGGCGAGCACCTCGCCCAGGATCCGCGCGGCCCGCTCCGCGTCCGCGAAGGAGGTGTAGAGCGGGGTGAAGCCGAAGCGCAGCACGTCCGGACGCCGGAAGTCGCCGACCACCCCACGCCGCGTCAGTTCCCGCATCACCGCGCCCGCGTCGGGACAGCGCAGCGCGATCTGGCTGCCGCGCTCCGGGTGCGCGGCCGGAGTGACGGACTCGACCGTGCCCGGCGGGGCATGGTGCGCCACGCACTCCAGGAAGAAGTCCGTCAGGGCGAGGCTCTTCTCCCGCACGGCCTCGACGGAGACGCCGTCCCAGACGGTCAGCGCCTCCTCCAGCGCCAGCATCGACAGGATGTCCGGCGTGCCGACCCGGCCCCGCGCGGAGCCGTCCGCCGGGGTGTAGGCGGACTCCATGCCGAACGGGTCGGCGTGCGAGTTCCACCCGGGCAGCGGGGAGTCGAAACCGGGCTGCAGATCCCGCCGCACATACAGATAGGCGGGCGCGCCCGGACCGCCGTTGAGGTACTTGTACGTGCAGCCGACGGCGAAGTCGGCCCGGTGCGCGTCGAGTTCCACCGGCAGGGCTCCCGCGCTGTGGCACAGGTCCCACACCACCAGCGCCCCGGCCGCGTGCGCCGCGGCCGTGATGCCGGGGAGGTCGTGCAGCCGCCCGCTGCGGTAGTCGACGTGGTTGACCAGCGCCACGGCCGTACGCGGCCCGAACGCGGCGGCCATGTCCCCGGGCGCGACCGCCCGGATGCGGCAGCCGGTGAGCCGGGCGGCGGACTCGGCGACGTACCCGTCGGTGGGGAAGGTGGCGGCGTCGACGAGCACTTCGTCGCGCCGCACCGCCCCCGCACCCGACTCCCCGGCACCGGCACCGGCACCGACTGCGGCCCCGACTGCGACACCGGACCCGGCACGCGCGGCATCACCGGCAGCTCCGGCAGCTCCGGCATCGCCGTCGGCTCCGGCATCGGCAGCAGCTCCGGCCTCCGCTCCGGCTCCGGCATCCGCTCCGGTTCCGCTGCCGGCCGCCTGCGCCGCCCGGACCGCCGCCACCACGGCCTTGAACACATTGACGCTGGTCGAGTCGCCGACGACCACCTGGCCCGGCGCCGCCCCGATCAGCGGCGCGATCCGGTCACCGATCCGTTCGGGCGCGGTCCACCAGCCGCTCTCCTCCCAGGAGCGGATCCGCAGTTCGCCCCACTCCCGCTCGATGACCTCGGCCATCCGGCCGGGGACACTGCGCGGCAGGGCGCCGAGCGAGTTGCCGTCGAGGTAGGTCACCCCGTCGTCGAGGGCGAAGCGGTCGCGCACCGCGGCCAGCGGGTCGGCATCGTCCCGGCGAGCCGCCCGCGCGGCGAGGTCGCCGGGAACGGGGGTGTCCGTGGCGCCCGTGGCGCCCGTGGGATCCGTGGCGTCCGTGGTCTCCGTGGT
This sequence comes from Streptomyces sp. NPDC002055, assembly GCF_040296705.1. NCBI lineage: Bacteria > Bacillati > Actinomycetota > Actinomycetes > Kitasatosporales > Streptomycetaceae > Streptomyces > Streptomyces sp. NPDC002055. The sequence continues at coordinate 7,624 of NZ_JBEOXS010000079.1, read as the reverse complement.
GCCGCCCATACCGCTCCGTTCGTCCGTGGCCGCGGCCCGTCCGGGCCCCACGGCCTCCGAGGAATCGTTCCGCTCCCCCAGCACATCGGCATCCCGTCCGCGCACCGCGCCCGCCGTCCGCGTGGACACCGCGGGGGACCCGGGCCGGCCGTCCGCACCGGCCGCCGCGCCGGCCCCGGCCGCCGCATCGGACATGGCCATCGTGTCCGCCCCGGCCGTCGCGTCGGACATGGCCTGCGCGTCGGACTTGGCCTTCGCGTCAGACATGGCTGCGCGCCGTCCACAGCTCGGGGAAGGCGTTCTTGGCCGCGCGCTTCTCCAGCCACGCCACGCCGGCCGAACCACCGGTTCCGGTCTTGGCGCCCATCGCCCGCCGGGTCGCGACCAGGTGGTCGTTGCGCCACCGCCACACCAGCTCGGCGACCTCGGTCAGCGCCTCGCCGAGCCGGACCAGCTCGCTGTCCTGCGGGCCGGAGTAGATGTCCTGCCAGGCCCGCTCGACCCCGGGGTCGGGCTCGTAGCGCAGGGACGGGTCCCGCTCCAGCACCGACGCCGGTACGGCGTGGCCGCGGCGGGCGAGCAGCCGCACCACCTCGTCGTAGAGGCTGGGCTCCTGCAGGGCCTTGGCCAGCTCGTCGTGGACGCGCGGCGCGCCCCGGTGCGGGACGAGCATCGAGGCCGACTTCTCACCGAGCAGGAACTCCAGCCGCCGGTACATCGCGGACTGGAAGCCGGAGCCCTCGCCGAGCGCGCTGCGGTAGGAGTTGAACTGCGCCGGGGTGAGGTGGGCCAGCGGCTTCCACGAGGCGTTGAGCGACTCCAGCTCGTAGGTGGACCGCTTCAGGGCGGCCAGGGCGACGGGCAGGTCGTCCTGGCGGAGCGCCTCCGCGGCGGTCTGCCACTCATGGACGATCACCGTGAACCACAGCTCCATGACCTGGGTGGTGACCAGGAAGACCATCTCGCCGGGGTCGTCGGAGAGCGGGTGCTGGAGGTGGGTGAGGACGTCCGCCTGGACGTAGTCCTCGTACGGCGTGGTGCCCGCGAAGTCGAGATTCGGGGTGTCGGGGCCGGCCTCCGGACCGGCTTCCGACGCAGGGGGCAGGTGTGACATTGCTGTCTCCTCGTGCGTACTGCCGGGTAGCGGTCCGCCCCTTCCTCTCGGCATCGGAGCCCCGGTCCCCTCTTCGGGCCGGGTCCACCGCGACGGCGAATCCGGCCCTGAGCGCATCATCGGTGCTGTACAGCCACTACGGCAAGAACTCTCCCGCCGATGGCCGCACCGGCAGCCGCGATCCACCACCCCCGGAACGGGACGTTCCGCGGTCTCCAGGGCGGGGGCCCCGGCGCCGCCCGCGCCTCAGGTATCCCCCGCAACCATCCCCCGCAACGCACGTGACGCATGCGTCGTCGTACGGCGCATGCGTCACTCGGCGAAGAGTGAGCCGCGTCCCCGGCGGGGGACACGGCTCGGAAGAGGGGTTCCTCAGGTGAGGATGTCGGCGGCGGTCGGGGACGAGTCGCGCAGGAAGGTCGTGCAGCGCTCGTACTCCGCCTCCTCGCCGATGGCCTGGGCGGCGCGGGCCAGCGCGTGCAGGGCACGGAGGAAACCGCGGTTCGGCTCGTGCTCGAAGGGCACCGGCCCGTGGCCCTTCCAGCCGGCCCGGCGCAGTGAGTCGAGCCCGCGGTGGTAGCCGGTGCGGGCGTAGGCGTAGGACTCGACGGTCCGGCCGCCCTCGAAGGCGTCGTCGGCGAGCTGGGCCCAGGCGAGGGAGGAAGCGGGGTACTTCGCCGCGACCTCGGCCGGGGCCGCGCCGGAGGCCAGCAGCTCGCGGGGCTCGGGGTCGTCGGGCAGATGGGTCGGGGGCGGGCCCCCGAGCAGGTTCTCGTGTGTGGACATGGTCCCCAGTCTGCCTGCCCCGGGCCCGGAAGGGGTGATCAGGACCGGCCCGATACGGAAGTACCGGGATCCAGTGGCGGTGCGGTCACCGCGCAGTACGTCCGGCACTCGGCCCGGCAGCGCGGCTGCGCCTCGGCCTCCCCGGCCGCCCCCTCCGCGCCGGCCGCCTCCTCCGCACCGGCCGCCTCTTCCGCCCCGCCCGGCGCCTTCGCGGCGGCGGGGCCGGAGGGCGCCAGCACGTCGGACCGTACGGTCAGCACGGCGATCAGCGCGCCCAGCAGCAGGATGCCCGCGCACATCGGCATGGCCCGGCGGAAGGTGTCCGCGAACTCCGCCGGTTCCCGGTAGGCCTCCGGTCCCATTCCGGCGAGCAGCGGGAGCGCCGCCACCGCGAGCAGCCCGGCGGCCCGCGCCACCGCGTTGTTGACGCCGCTGGCCAGGCCGGCGTGCTCGACCTCGACGGAGGCGAGCACGGTCGCGGTCAGCGGGGCCACCAGCAGCACCATGCCCGAGCCCATGACCAGCAGGGCGGGCAGCACGTCCGCCCAGTACGAGGCCCCGGCGTCCACCCGGAGCATCAGCAGCAGCCCGGCGCCGCAGAGCAGCGGGCCCACGGTGAGCGGGATGCGGGGGCCGATCCGCTGGCCCAGTTCGCCGGAGCGGGCGGAGAGCAGCAGCATCATTCCGGTGGTGGGCAGCAGGGCCGTCCCCGCGGCCAGTGCGGAGTAGCCGAGCACCACCTGGAGCTGGAGCACGGAGAGGAAGAAGAAGCCGCCGAAGGCCGCGTACACACAGAAGGTCACGGCGTTGACGGCGGTGAACTGCCGGGAGGCGAAGATCCGCGGCGGCAGCATCGGGTCCCGGCGCCGCCGCTCCAGGTGGACGAAGGCGGCCCCGAGCAGCACCCCGCCGACGCCCGCGATCACCACCGCCGGGGAGGCGCCCTGCTCGGGGGCCTCGATCAGGGCGTAGGTGGCCGCGCCGAGGGAGACGGCACCGAGCGCGGCACCGGCGACGTCGAAGCGCCCGTGTGCCCGCGGGTCGCGGGTCTCGGGCACGTGCCGCACCGCCACCGCGACGCAGACGGCGGCCAGCGGGACGTTGATCAGGAACACCCAGCGCCAGCCCGGCCCGTCGACCAGCCAGCCGCCGAGGAACGGCCCGACCGCCGCCGCCACCCCGCCCAGCCCGGACCAGGCGCCCACCGCGCGGGCCCGTTCCGCCGGATGGAAGGTGGCCTGGATGAGCGCCAGCGAGCCGGGGGTGAGGAGCGCGCCGCCGATGCCTTGGAGGGCCCGGGCCGCGATCAGGACCGGCGCGTTGGGGGCCATCCCGCAGGCCAGCGAGGCGAGGGCGAACCACACCACGCCGATCACGAAGATCCGTCGCCGTCCGAACCGGTCGCCCAGCGCCCCGCCCAGCAGGATCAGCGAGGCGAGGGTGAGCGTGTAGGCGTTGACGGTCCACTGCAGCACGGCCAGGTCGGCGTCGAGATCGGCACCGATCCGGGGCAGGGCCACATTGACGACGGTGCCGTCGAGCAGGGCCATGCCCGATCCGAGCACGGTGGTGAGCAGGATCCAGCGGCCCGGGCCCTGCGACAGCCGGATCGTGCCGGGGGTGCTGCCGACGGGCGGCGGAGGCGTCCCGTCCGACGGCGTCCGCCCGGTGGCCGACCGCCCCGAGAAATCGCTCATACCGGGATCATCCTCGCGCGACCTGCCGGTGGCCAGTCCGACGGCACCGCGGCCCGGCCACCGGAAACACCCGGCACCGCGCCCCGCCCACCCCTGGACGACGCCCCGCCTCCGGGAACGCGTCCGGGCCGGACCCCCTGAGGGGGGCCCGGCCCGGTTCGCACAGGTGGCCGTGTCCGCGGCCGGCCCCACAGGGGGTCCGGCCCGGACGGAGCGGTCACGCCCGGCGCACTACTTCAGCTTGGTGCCGGTGGCGCGCAGGTTGGCGCACGCCTGGGTGACCCGCTCGGCCATGCCCTTCTCGGCGGACTTGCCCCAGCTGCGCGGGTCGTAGGTCTTCTTGTTGCCGACCTCGCCGTCGATCTTCAGCACCCCGTCGTAGTTGCGGAACATGTGGTCCGCGACCGGGCGGGTGAAGGCGTACTGGGTGTCGGTGTCGAGGTTCATCTTCACGACGCCGTTCTCCAGCGCGGTGCGGATCTCGTCCTCCGTGGAGCCGGAGCCGCCGTGGAAGACGAAGTCGAACGGGTTCTCCTTGCCGTGCTTGGCGGCGATGCCGTCCTGGAGCTCGCGCAGCAGGTCGGGGCGGAGCACGACGTTGCCCGGCTTGTAGACGCCGTGCACGTTGCCGAACGAGGCGGCCAGCAGGTAGCGGCCCTTCTCGCCCAGGCCGAGGGCCTCGGCGGTGCGCTCGACGTCGGAGACGGTGGTGTACAGCTCGTCGTTGATCTCGTGCGTGACGCCGTCCTCCTCGCCACCGGTCGGGGTGATCTCGACCTCGAGGATGATCTTGGCCTTGACGGCCTCGGCGAGCAGCTCCTGCGCGATGGTCAGGTTCTCGTCGAGCTTCTCGGCGGAGCCGTCCCACATGTGGGACTGGAAGAGCGGGTTCTGGCCGGCGGCCACCCGCTCCTGCGAGACGGCGAGCAGCGGCCGGACGTAGCCGTCGAGCTTGTCCTTCGGGCAGTGGTCGGTGTGCAGGGCGATGTTCACCGGGTACTTCTTGGCGACGATGTGCGCGAACTCGGCCAGGGCGACCGCACCGGAGACCATGTCCTTGCTGTACTGACCGCCCAGGAACTCCGCACCACCCGTGGAGATCTGGACGATGCCGTCGCTCTCCGCCTCGGCGAAGCCGCGGAGGGCCGCGTGCAGCGTCTGCGACGAGGTCACGTTGATGGCCGGGTAGGCGAACTTGCCTGCCTTCGCCCGGTCGAGCATCTCGTTGTAGACCTCGGGGGTTGCGATGGGCATCTGTCCGCTCCTTGTGATCTGCGGGTGTGCAGCCGGGGGTCCGGGGTCTGCTCCCCGGGAATTTTCCGTGGCCCTGACCATGGGGGCGACGTCATCGTCGCCCCCATCTTCCCAGACGAGCCCGATTGGTCCACCCGGCCCAGAATGCGGACACCGAAGAGGGGCGGAGCGTTTCACGTGAAACGCTCCGCCCCTCTTCGAATGCGCAGGTCAGAGACCCAGATCGGGCAGCTCGTAGGCCGGGACGTACCGAATTCCGGCCTCCCCGATGGCGGGCGCGGCGCCGCGGTCCACGATCGTCGCGACCGCCACGACCTCGGCGCCCGCCTCCCGGGCGGCCTGCACCGCGGTGAGCGGGGAGCCGCCGGTGGTGGAGGTGTCCTCGACCACCAGGACCCGGCGGCCCTTGATGTCCGGGCCCTCGATGCGGCGCTGCATGCCGTGCGTCTTCTGCGCCTTCCGGACCACGAACGCGTCGAGCTTGCGGCCGCGGGCGGCGGCGGCGTGCAGCATCGAGGTGGCGACCGGGTCGGCACCGAGCGTGAGCCCGCCCACCGCGTCGAAGTCGAGGTCGGCGGTGGAGTCCAGCATGACCTGCCCCACCAGGGGGGCGGCCTCCGCGTCGAGGGTGATCCGGCGCAGGTCGATGTAGTAATCGGCCTCCAGCCCGGAGGAGAGGGTCACCTTGCCGCGGACCACGGCCTTGTCCTTGATCTGCTGCAGCAGGGCGTCACGCACGTCGGAGGAAGAGCTCATACGGACGAGACTAGCCGGGCCGGCGGTCAGAGCCGACGCCACCTCCAGGTGGTGGCCATCTCCAGCGGCTGGACCGGGGTGACCAGTCGCGGCGCGGTGTTGAGGCCGTTCGGCGGCCCGGACTGCGGCTCGACACAGATCGCCTCGGGCTGCTCGTCGTAGATCACGACCCACTCCCCGCGGCTGGTGATCGTCAGCTCCAGCTCGTCCGGCCAGGTGAGGGTGGTCTCCACCCCGTCCGGCATCCCGAAGCAGTCGTCCCAGGGGCCGGGCAGCGGATCGATCCGGCGGCCCGTCGGCAGATGGTCGTCCCCGCGCTCCTCCTGCCAGGCGGGCGCGAAGTCGATCACGGCGTCCGCTCCGCCGGCGCCGAGGTTCCGCAGGAACCAGGGGTGCCAGCCCACCTGGGCGGGGAACGAGTCGTCGATCGTCTCGACCCCCATGGTCAGGGTCAGCGAGTCCTCGTCGAGCTCGACCAGCTGGGTGACCCGGCCCGGGTACGGCCACGGGTCGGCAAGGTCGTAGGTGAAGACCGCGGACGCCTTCTCGGTGCGGGCGACGCTCCATTCGGCGTCCCGGCCGGTGCCGTGGATGGCGTGCGGCGGGGAGTTCAGCGGCAGCTGGTGCACGGTGCCGCCGTTGCGGAACCGGCCGTTCTCCGTCCGCCCGCAGAACGGCACCATCGGGAACGCCCCGTGGTCGGGGCCCTGCCGCAGCAGCTCCGTGCCGCCGATCCGCAGCGATCCGATCCGGCAGCCGAGCGCCGGCAGCACGGTCAACTCGGCATCGCCCGCGCCGAGTCGCACGCCGCCGTCGGGGGTGTCATGGGTACTCACCCCTCGAACCCTAGCCGCGACCCGATCACCGCGCGCCCGGCGCTACCGCCGACGGCGCAGGATCCGGCCGACGACCACGGCCGAGGCGACGAGCGCCGCCGCGGCGGGCGCCGCCCAGCGCAAGGTGGCCGTGGTGGAGGTGGCCTCGGGCGCGGGCACGGGGGCGTACCGGCCGCGCGGCGGCGCGTGGTCGACCTCCTCGGCGCTACGGCCGATCATCGTGCGCCGGGCGTGCGCGGCCTCCGCCGGCGGTTCCTCACCGTCCTCGATGACGGCGTCGATCTCGGCGTCGGTCTCGAACACGGAACCCGACTCCTCGTCCTCCGGCCTCTCCGGGGACGGGATGCCAGGGATGACGCGCTGATGGTCGTCGCCCTCGCCCGAGCCGGGCGGCGACTCCAGCGCCGCCGCGAGTTCGGCGGCGAAACGGTCCAGCAGCCGCCGCCCCGCGGCCCCGGCCGCGGCGTCGTCCGCCTCGGCCAGCCGGCCCTCGCTGTGCACGGTCCCACTCCAGGCGAGCAGCGTCCCGCCGTCCCCGGCGGTCAGCCGTACGGTCAGCGCGCAGCGCACGGACCCGCCGCCCCGCACCTCCGTGCCCTCGCCCTCGACGGCGAGGTCGCCACCGTCCCGCGGGATCACCCGCAGACTTCCGCGGTAGGTGATGGTCGAGTTGGCGACGCGCAGCCGCAGCCGGCCGACGACCGCGCCCGGCTCCCGCGCCGCGTCGGCGTCCTCCTGGAACCCAGGAATGCACCCGGCGACCCTCGTCGGATCGACGAGGACCTGCCGCACAGTGCCGGCGGAAAACGGAACGAACACCTCATGCTCCATGAAGACCGAGCCTACCCAGCCATCCCCCTCCAGCACCCGCTCCACCCCGACATCAACGCCTCCCCACCCATCCAACCGACCGGAAGCAGACACTCCGAAACACCAACCGACGTGCCACCGGCAATGGGTGACGGCATCCGGGACCGGCCACCGGGGAAAGGCCAAGCCGCAGGGCCAAGCCACCGCGGGACCGGCCACAGAAACGAAACCCCACATGCAGGCCACCGGCGGTAGCGGCCGAGGCCTGGGTACGAACCACCGGCGGGAGGGGGCGGGGCCGCAGGGGTGGGGGGTTCCGGAAGCTTCCGTGTATTTGTGGCCCCCAGGGCCGTAAATATACGTTCCGGAAC
>NZ_JBEOXS010000078.1:0-30156 GCF_040296705.1 Streptomyces sp. NPDC002055 | reverse complement strand
CTACTCGACGCTCTTGCGATCTGGGGTTCCGGAAGCTTCCGTGTATTTGTGGCCCCCAGGGCCGTAAATATACGTTCCGGAACCCCCCACCCCGGAGCCCCCACCCCCGAAACCACCCACACACCCGCACCCAACAAACAAGGCCCGCAGAAACGAACCGCAAGACCCCCAAGCGCGCGCCGCACGGCGACTACCGCCCTCCACCCCCAAGATCAAGGTGCCCCGTCTCGTTCCACGCCTCGATCGCCGTCTCCCCATACGCCCACCCCAGAATCGACAGCGACGTCGGATTCAGCTTGATCCGGGCCCCGAACGACACGTCCTCCCCCAGCCAGCGCGCCGCCAGCGCCCGCAGAATGTGCCCGTGCGCGAAGACCAGCACGTCGCGGTCGGCCGAGCGCGCCCACTCCACCACCGCGTCCGCCCGCCGGGCGAGCTGCTCCAGGGTCTCCCCGTCCGCCACGCCGTCGCGCCAGATGAACCAGCCTGGCCGCTGCGCCTGGATCTCGGTACCGGTCAGCCCCTCGTACGCGCCGTAGTCCCACTCCATCAGCGCGTCGAACGGCTCGGCACGGTCCCCGAAGCCGGCCAGCTCGCAGGTCTCGGCCGCCCGGACCAGGGGGCTGGTGCGGATCTCCGCGTCGGGGAGCCCGTTGAACGGGGCCCGGTGCAGGCGCTCCCCCAGGAGCTTCGCGCCGCGCCGCCCCTCTTCCAGGAGCGGGATGTCGGTCCGCCCGGTGTGTCTGCCGGACAGTGACCATTCCGTCTGCCCGTGCCGTGCCAGCAGGATGCGGGGAGCCATAGCGGACCTCTCGCCGTGTTGCGTCGTACGCGCCCGCCGCACAGCACCCGCCGCCTGCACGAAACCGCACGAACCCGTACGAGACGAACCCGCACAAGCCCGCCGAGCCAACGCGGCCACCGCGCAGGTGGTGCCCGTGCGACAGGTGTGACCTGTCGTCTCCATCATCACGCAGATGTTCGGGAAGCAACCCGCCGGGCGGACTCCACGTCTTCCCGCCCGGACGGCCGAACAGGGGACGGCCGAGGCCCGAAGGGCATCCGAACGGCGGGCGAAGCAGGGGGCGAGCGGCACCGGGGGCGGTGTGCCGACATATTCACGTACACCGTACAGTTGAACGAGCGCCTCGGTGCCGTCCCAAGACTTGGAGAGCGTCCGCATGCCAGCGACCGCACCCGCGCACCACACCGCGGAGAGCCGCCCCAGCCGGCCCCGTTGGTGGACCGAACTGCCGCTGGTGATCGTGGTGTACGCCGTGTACTCGGCGGGTCGGCTGCTGGCCCGGGGAGACGCCACCACGGCCGTCGATCACGGACTGGCGATACTCCGCTTCGAGCAGGAGTGGGGCCTCAACGCGGAGCACCCGCTCAACCGGATCTTCACCGCGCACGCCTGGGTGGGCATACCCGCCGACTTCGCGTACGCCACGCTGCACTACCTGATGACCCCCGCGATCCTGATATGGCTGTGGCGGCGCCGCCCGGCGAGCTACCGCGCCGCCCGCGGCTGGCTGATGGGCTCCACCCTGCTCGGCCTGATCGGTTTCACCCTCCTTCCGACCTGCCCGCCCCGCCTCCTCGAGGCGGGGTACGGTTTTGTGGACACCATGGCCCAGTACAGCGCGTACGGCTGGTGGGGCGGGGCGGCGAGTGCGCCCCGCGGGCTGGGCGGCCTCACCAACCAGTTCGCGGCGATGCCGAGTCTCCACGTCGGCTGGTCGCTGTGGTGCGGGGTGATGCTCTGGCGGCACGGCCGCGGAACGGCCGCCCGGGTGGCGGGCATCGGCTATCCCCTGCTCACCACGCTGGTGGTCATGGGCACCGCGAACCACTACTTCCTGGACGCCGTCGCGGGTGCGGCCGTCATGGGGGCCGGGCTGCTGCTGACGCCGCCGGTGCTCCGGCTCGTCGACCGGGCCCGGGAGCGCGCCGGTCTCCGTCCCGCCCCGGGGGCGCCGGTGGCCGTCCGTTCCACGGCCGCGGCCGAGGCACGTCCCGCCACCCCGAGCACCGCCGCCGCATCGAACTCCACCACTTCGCCGCACCCCACCACTGCGCGCGCCACCACTGCGCCGCACCCCACCACTGCGCCCGGCGCCACCGCCTCGCCGAGCGCCACCACTTCCCTCACCCCGGCCGTCCCGGAAAGCGGAACCGAGACGGCTGTCGGTGGCGGATGCGAGACTTCGGCGGGTGAACGGATCCCTCGACAGCCGAGCCGTGGCGGCCGCCCCGACAGCGCCGCCACCGCAGGCCCTGCCACAGCCGGGGACGGCACTCCGGCAGCGGCTCGCTGAGCTGCGCGGACCCTCCGCGGCACCGCAACCGCTCGACGCCCGTGCCCTCGCCGCGCTCGCGGCCAACCCGGGCTGCCGTCGGCGTGCTCTGCTCGACGGCGCCGGCGTGAACAAGGCCGCCCTGGCGCGTGCCCTGGGTTCACCGGCGACGTTCGGCCAGTCCCAGTTCGCGTTCGTCCGCGGCAACGCCTTCGAGGCGCGCGTCGGGGCGGGCAGCGGTGCGGAGCTGATGCGGCTGGTGCACGAGCGCCTCGGCGGCACCGCGGCACCGCCCGCGCCGGACGAGGTGGACGTGCCCGATCTGACGGCGGCGGGCCCCGAGGGCCGGGCCGCCCGCACCAGGATCGCTCTCGCGGATGCGACGTCGGCCGGACGCTGGGCGCTGCTGTTCCACCCCATGGTGCCGCTGGACGTGGCCGGCTCCCCCGTCCATCTGGAACCGGACGCCGTGGTGGTGCAGCCGGACGGGCGGTGGACGGTGGTGGAGGTCAAGTCCTTCCCCGTGGTGGACGGCGCGGCGGACGCGGCGAAGGTGGGCGCCGCCGCCCGGCAGGCCGCGGTGTACGTGCTGGCCCTGGAGCGGCTGGCCGGAGCGATGGCCGCGACCACGGCCGCGGGAGCCCCGGCCCCCGGCGTCCGGCACACCGTGCTGCTGGTCTGCCCCAAGGACTTCTCCAACCTGCCGGTCGCCGAGCCGGTGGACGTGCGCAAGCAGCTGTCCGTCACGCGGCGCCAGCTCACCCGGCTCACCCGGATCGAGGAGATCGCGGCGGCGCTGCCGGAGGGCACCACGTTCGACCTGCGGCTCGCGGACGACGGCAGCACGCCGACCCGGCCCGCGGAGGAGCTGACGGAGGCGGTCGAAGCGGTCGGGGCGACGTACGCCCCCGAGTGCCTGGCCGCCTGTGAACTGGCCTTCCACTGCCGCTCCCGGGCCCGGGCCGAGGGCGCGGTGGAGACGCTGGGCCGCGGGGTCCGGGGCGAGCTGGGCGGTCTCACCACGGTGGAGAGCGTGCTGGCGGCGGCGTACGGGGAGGACGGGCCCGCCGCCGGCGAACCGGCGACCGGTGAACCGGATCCGGGTGCAACGGATACGGGTGAAACGGGAGCCGACGCTCCGGAGACCGCATCCCCGGAGGCAGACGTCCCCGAGACCGCAGCCCCGGAGACCCCAGCCCCAGAGACCCCAGCCCCAGAGACCTCAGCCCCGGAGACCGATGGCTCGGGGACCGATGGCTCGGGGACCGATGGCTCGGGGACCGATGCCCAGGAGACCGATGGCCCCGAGACCGAAGACCCGGCCGTCGAAGCACTCCGCAGGGCCGCCGCCCTGCGCACCGAGGCGCTGGCCGGATTCGCGCCGGCCGCCGGACCCGATGCAGCCGCCGGATTCGAGCGGGCCGGACGCAAGAGGGAGGCCCCGTGTCGTTGATCGCCACCCTGGCCCGGCTGGAAGCCGTACGGTCGGGGCGCGCCCAGCCGGGCGCCACCGTGCTGCACCGTCATCTCTCCGCCCGGCCCCTCGTCTTCGTCCCGCTCACCACCGCGGGTGAGGCGGGCGCTCCGCTGGGGGCGCTGGTCGGCACCGACCGGGACGCGCCGCGGCTGCTCGTGGTGGCCCAGCCGCGCGACCGTGATCTGCGGTTCGCGTTCCTCGCGGACCTGGCGGAGGCGGTGCTGCCGCACATCGACGCGTACGCGGACGACGTGGAGACCGAGGAGCGCAAGGAGACCGACCCGGAGACCGGCAAGCGGGTACCGGTCGAGGTCGAGCTGTGCACGGACGCCCCGCAGCTGCTGGTGCCGAGCACGGCGGGGGTGGAGTTCGTCCGGCTGCTGGGGCGGTCGATGCGGTTCCGCCGCACCGCCGAGCAGGACCCGGAGACGCCCCATCCGGCGCCCGCCCGGGTGCCGCTGCTCGGCCGCTGGCTGACGCACTACGGCGAGCGGTCCCGGGTGCCGGGGTCGTCCCTGCTGCTGTCGATGACGGAGCTGCTGGGCCGGCACTGGGCGACCGGTCAGAGCAACCTGGAGGACCAGCATCTGGGCTCCCTGCTGGCGTGGATCGACCCGCCGGACGGCGAGTCGGGGGCGGAGGCGGCCCTCCGGGCCGAGCTGGCGCGCGACGGGGACGGGCTGCTGCGGTGCCCGCCGGCCGGTCCCGCCACCGACCCGGTGTTCGACAACACGCTGCTGGCCCCGGCCATGTCCCGGTTCGACGCGGCGCGTTCGGGGACGGCGGGCGCGGCGGCCGGCCCGCGGGCCGTCGCCGCCGCGGAGGCCGAGATCCGCACGCTGGTCAGCGCTCAACTGCGGCCCACCTGGGACGCCCTGTGGCGCGGGGTGGATCTGCTCCGCGCGCTGCCGCCGGGCGGCCATGTCGAGGACCGGTGGAAGCGCGACCGCTGGTCGTTCACCGGCCACCGGGACCGGGTCCGCGCCGGTGAACCGCCGCAGCCGAAGCGGGACGACGCGGTGACGGCCGCGCAGAAGCTCGCCACCCGGGAGACCGCGCAGGCGCAGCTCGACGCGCAGGAGGCGCTGGACGACCCGCTGGTCATGGCGAGCCGACGACTGGCCGGGGAAGCCTTCGCGGGGGAGGTCACGGAGGTGGTGATGGCGTACAGCGAGGCGAAGGTCCCGCGGCCGCGCCCGCTGGTGACGGTGCGCACGGAAGACCAGCCATATCTGGCCGAGTCCGCGAAGGTGTACCGGGCGCTGGGCGACGGGCGGACGCAGCCGGCGGAGTTCGTCTCCTACGCGGCGGGCGGGCTGGTCGTCCGGCTGACGGGCGGGATGGGCCGGGGCAAGGTCCCGGAGCCGGGTTCGGTGCCGGAGAGCGGCGACCGGGTGTGCTGGACGCTGTTCGAACATGCGCCGCGCGGCGGGCCGGAGCTGCCCGACCCGGAGGAGACGCCGTGGACGCACGGCGGGCCACCCGGCTCTCCGGCCGTGTCCGAAGCCCCCGACCCGGTGACCGATGAGGACTTGCTGTGAGCGACGACCCGACGGGCCGGTGGGCCCGGGACGGCCGGGTGCCGAACGCCCGCGTACCGAACGGCCCCGTACGGAACAGCCCTGCACGGAACAGCCCTGCACGGAACGGCCGGGGACCGCACGCCCCGGATCCGCACGCACTGGATCCGCACGCACTGGATCCGGACGGCCCGAGGCGGGACGACCGTCACCCGGGCCGCGCGGCGGTGCCGGACGGCCCCGGCGACGGCCCCGGCGACGGCCCCGGTGGCGCCCGCGGCCCCCGTCGCCCGTATGACGACGGCGGTGCCGCCGGCTCCGGTCCGGGCAGCCGCCCGGCCGGCGACGAGCCGTTCGATCCGGGAGCCGCCGCGGCCCGGGCGACCGACGCGATCCTGCACGCCACCCTGCACGGCACGCACCGCGGCGTGGTCGTCGACTCGCCCCCGGGGGCCGGGAAGTCGACCCTCGTGGTGCGGGCCGCCCGCGAACTGGCCGCCGCCGGGCGCCCGCTGATGGTGGTGGCGCAGACCAACGCGCAGGTGGACGACCTGGTGGACCGGCTGGCGACCGCCGAACCGGACCTCCCGGTCGGCCGGCTGCACAGCAGCGACCCGAAGGCGTACGACCCGGTCCTCGACCGGCATCCGTCCGTCCGCACCTCCGCCAAGGCCGCCGACCTGGCCGGGCTCGACGTCGTGATCTCGACCGCCGCGAAGTGGGCGCACACCGGGAACGTCGAGCCGTGGCAGCACGCCATCGTGGACGAGGCTTACCAGATGCGGTCGGACGCGCTGCTGGCCGTGGCCGGCCTGTTCGAACGGGCGCTGTTCGTCGGCGACCCGGGGCAGCTCGACCCGTTCAGCGTGGTGGGGGCCGAGCAGTGGGCGGGCCTGTCGTACGACCCGTCGGCCAGTGCGGTCAGCACCCTGCTGGCCCACAACCCCGATCTGCCGCAGCACCGGCTGCCGGTGTCGTGGCGGCTGCCCGCGTCCGCCGCGCCGCTGGTCTCCGACGCGTTCTACCCGTACACGCGCTTCCGCAGCGGCACCGGGCACGGCGACCGCCGGCTGGGGTTCGGGGTGCGGTCGGACGGTTCGGCGGCGGACCGGGTGCTGGACGAGGCCGCCGAGTCCGGCTGGGGGCTGCTGGAGCTGCCCGCCCGGCGGACGCCCCGGACGGACCCGGAAGCGGTCGGCGCGGTGGCGCAGGTGGTGCGGCGACTGCTGGACCGGGGCGGGGCCGCGACGAGCGAGCGCTCCCCGGAGCCGGTGCCGCTGACGGCGGACCGCATCGCGGTCGGCACGGCCCACCGCGACCAGGCGGCGGCCGTCCGGGCGGCGCTGGCCGGGCTCGGGGTGTCCGGGGTTGCGGTGGACACCGCGAACCGGCTGCAGGGCCGGGAGTTCGATGTCACGGTGGTCCTCCACCCGCTGTCGGGCCGGCCGGACGCCACGGCGTTCCATCTGGAGACGGGGCGGCTGTGCGTGCTGGCCTCGCGCCACCGGCACGCGTGCATCGTGGTGTGCCGGGCCGGGGTGGCGGAACTCCTGGACGAGCACCCGTCGACGGAGCCGGTCCAGCTCGGCGTGACGGTCAAGTTCCCCGACGGCTGGGAGGCGAACCACGCGGTGCTGTCGCACCTCACGGAGCACCGGGTGCGCTGGCGTCCTTGAACGCCGGCGTCCTCGAACCTACGGCGTCCTCGAACGCCTGCGTCCTTGAACGTACGGCTCGCCGGGACCGGCACGCACTCGGCGGGCGCGGGGCATCGGGGACGACGGGACGAAGGGGTCCGGGGGGCGCCGGCCCCCGGGTGGCCGGACCCAGGTGGCCGGACCCAAGTGGCCGGGTCCAGGTGGCCGGGTCCAAGGGTGACCGGGGTCCGGTGCCGGGTACAGGACAGGGGGCTGCGGGTGCCGGGCCGCGCTCGCCGACGGCCCGCGGAAGGCACCTCGGAGCCGCCGGGAAGTGCCTGCGGACGTCTCGCCGGACGCGGGACAATGGAGAACAGCAAAGTCTCATTCGGGAGAACGGCGGAGGTAGTTCCATGTCGGAGCCGGGGTCGGCTCACCACCAGACGGACGACGCCAAACGACGGCTGCGCCCCGCGGCACTGCTCTTCGAGCCCGCGGAGGTGGCCGAGGACGACGAGCACTTCTTCGACCTGGAGTCGATCGACGACCCCAAGGAGCTGCTGGGGCGGTCGACGGAGCTGACTCTGGCGTTCCGGGAGGCCGCCGACCGGGCGACCGAGTACCAGGCGATCGCCGCGGCGCAGCTCGCGGACCCCCAGCGCTTCGACAGACTTCCCGTGTCCGCCATCGCGGAGCGGGCGGACTGGAGCGAGGACTACGCGATGCGCATGATCGAGTTCGGTCGCGACCTGCTGCGCAACGGCGGTTCCGCCGCTCCCTGACCCGCCGGACCACACCACCTCCCCGCCCGCACCGCATGGCGCGCCGTCTGCGCCAGGCCATGCGGTCTGTGTCGGCCATGCGGCCCGGGCCCGGCCATGGGGTCCGGGCCGGCCATGCGGTCCGGGCTGGTCATGGGCGTGCGCGGCACGAACGGCGGCACGAACGGGCAGCACGCTCCGGCGCCCAGGACCGGCGCGCGGTACCGCACGGCGAACGGGCTCCTGGGCCGCCGACGGCCGCACCCGGCCGTGGGCATATGCGGGCGGGAAGGTACCCCACCACTCCCCACCCTGTCCCCGTTTCTGCTATTCACCGGAGTCGGAGCATCCCAGTCCGGTACTTGTTTGTTTATGAACGACTGGCAGCGGGACAGCTGGCACTTCGACGCCGACCGGCGCCCGGACGTCTCCGACGCCGGCGCCCCGGAGCCGGGCCCCGCGGAGCCCGGCCCGGAGTCCGCGTCCAGCTCCCCCACGGCCGGGCACGGCGGCCGCCCCACGGCGGGGACGCGTCCGGCGGCGGGCCCACGCCGGGCCACCAGCGGCCGGGTGACGAGCGCCGGCGCCCAGTGGCTGGTGTCCGCCGACCCGGCCCCGCACCGCCTGCTCGCCCGCTGGTCACGCCACCCCACCGCGCCCGGCGTCCTGCCCTGCGGCACCGCGTTCGACGTGATCAACGTCCCGGCCGTCTTCGGCCGCCGGATGCTGGACCGGCTGTGGTCCGAGGGCCCCGGCACCGGGCCGGTGTCGGTGCACCGCAGCCGGATGCTGATCTTCGCCACGACCGGCACCGCCCGTCGGCTGCCCGAGCTGCTCGGCGGCGCGGCACGGAGCCGCGCCGTGCCACCGCTGCTGTTCCACGGCGCGGGGGACGCGGTGGCGGTGCCGCCGCCCGCCGGACCGCCGCGGAACGCCGGCCCGGAGTGGACGGAGCGGGGGATATCCCGGTGGCTGGTCGCCCCGGAGGTCCGGCACCCCTGGCTGCCGGGGCCCGAGATCCTGCTCCGTGCCGTCGTCCATGCAGCTCGGAGCTACTGCGCCGGTGCGGACGAGCGCGGCGGAGCGGCGGAATCCGCCCTCGCCCCGGGCTGAGGCTTATCGATTTTTGATCCCCCGGATCCGGATGCTAATGTCTTCCACGTCAGGCGCCGCTAGCTCAGTTGGTTAGAGCAGCTGACTCTTAATCAGCGGGTCCGGGGTTCGAGTCCCTGGCGGCGCACTTACGGTTACACCGTTGACCTGGGCTTCCTCGCTCGCGAGGGAGCCTTTCGTCATTCTCGGGCACGGGTCAATCCCGGGCACGGGTCTCTTCTCGGGCACGGGTCTTTCCCGGGCGCGGACCGCTCTCAGGCCCGGACCGCCCTCGGGCACGCGCCGTCCGCCCGGGCCCCGCTCGCCCCGCCCCATACCCCGGCGGCCCCATACCCCGCCGGCTCCGCCGACTCCGCCGGCCCCGCCGTCAGGGCCGGGTCACCTTGACCGTCCACCGGCCGCGGCTGTCCGTACCCAGCACCTCGACCACGACCCCGCTGGCCCGGTCGGTCATCCGCTCCCCCACGCCGAGCGGCGCGTCCGCCAGAGGCGGATAGACCGAGGACTCCCGGCAGGCGCTCGTCCGCGGGTGACCGTCGAGCACCTCCATCGGGCCGCCGCCGGAGGCGGCCCCGCTGCGCACCCGGTACACCAGCACGCCCCTGGTGCACGTCCCGGAGTCGTTCCCCCGGTTCTCGCGGACCTCGAGCGCGAGCGCGGCCGCCTCCCCGGTCCGGACGACCAGGAGCCGCTCGCCGTCGCCCGCACCGGGCGCGGCCGGGGCGGTGAGCGGGGTGAGGCCGTGGACGCTCGCGCCGCCCCGCCGGACGCAGCCGACCTGGTGCCGGTCGAGCCAGCCCAGCTTCCATTTGTGCCAGCCGAACGGTTCGGGCGCGAGCCCGAACTGGCTGCCCATGAGGTCCCAGTCGCCGACATGGGTGTCCCAGTCGCCCTTGCCGTCCCGGGGCCGCTTGTAGAGGTCGGGCAGGTCGAAGACGTGGCCGGTCTCGTGGGCCAGCACGTTGCGGTCCGGGGGATGCTGCTCGAAGACGGTGACGATCCGGCGCAGGGCCTTCCCGTCGGCCAGCAGCGGACGGGCGAAGTTCACGACCTTGGTGGCGTCGGAGTCCACCCCGGGAGCGTCGGGATCGGCGATCAGATACACGATGTCGTACCGGGAGAAGTCCACCCGGCTGTCGGCGGCCTTGACGGCGTCACGGAGGTACGCGGTCCGCAGACCCGGGTCCCAGTCCCGTTCTATCCCATAAGCGCCGGACGTGCGCGGCATCGTCACCCAGGTGCGCACCGGGTGGGCGCGGAGCTCGAAACGCCCGTACGACGCGCGGCGGAAGAAGCCGGAGGTGTCGGGGAAGTAGTCGGCGGCCAGTTCGTCGGGGGTGGCATCCGGGGTGGAGTCGGGGAAGGACAGGAACACCATCACCGCGTCGAGGCGGCCCTGCGGCCTGGGGTAGGCGGCGTTCCAGGAGTCGACCCCTTCGGAGTGGTGCGCTCCGGTCCGCGCGAGCGCGCACGGACCCGCCGCCGAATCGGCCGCTGCGGGGCCCGCGACGAGCGAGGTGGCGATCATCGCGGTGAGGGAGGTGAACGCGGCCGCGAGGCTGCGCAGCCGCGACCGTTCCACTCCCCCGGGTGTCTGCGGACGCGGCACGTCGACCTCCCCGAGCGGAATCGGAACTCCTCATCCACCCTGTGGGGGTTCATGCCTATATGTCCTGTTCCGGTGGCCCGGTCGAGTGATCGGGAGGGCACCTTCCCGTGTCACTGACAGTCACAGAAGGTCATTGAGGGAACAGGGGCGTTCAAAGGCGTTCAGGAACGGTCGTGACGGCCGCCACGGGTGCCCGGAATCACGCCTGCCTTACTGGAACGCCCCTCCCACCGGCCTCTATGATCGCCACATTTCCAGCGCGGATTCCTCCATGGGCGGTCGTCCGCAGCCGGCCGGACCACCTCTGCGTGATCTGTACGAGACGAGTGCCCTGAGGGAGCGAGCGGTGAGCGAATCCCCCGACGGGCCGGGCCACGGGCCCGGCAGCACGGTGCCGACGGTCACGGAACGTAGTGCGACGGGCCGCCGGTCCCGCACCGAACCCGGGGTCGGCAGACCCGCCTCGGAAGTACGTGATCTGCAGGCCGCGTTCAACGCCGCGCAGCTCGCCATGGCGGTCGTCGACCGCGAGGGCAAGGTGATCAGTGCCAACCAGGCGCTCGGGGCCCTGCTCGGCGCGGAACCCGCCCGGCTCACCGACGAGCCCGCCGCCGACCTCGTCGGCCTGGGCCAGGACTCCCGCACCTGGGCCGCGTACTGCGAAGTGCTGCGCGGGCGCAGCGAACGCCTCCGCTGCACCCAGCGGCTCAAGAGTCCGGACGGGCACTCGGTCTGGGCGGATGTGACGGTCGCGCCGCTGGCCGACAGCCGCAGCGTGCTGATGTCGGTCGCGGACATCAGCGACCGCCGCGACCTCCAGGCGCGCCTGCGCCACCTGCAGATGCACGACCCGGTGACCCGGCTGCCCAATCGCGCGCTGTTCTTCGAGCGGCTCGCCGCGGCGCTGGACACCTCGGTCCATCCGCGCGGCAGCACGGGGCGGATCGGGCTCTGCTATCTCGACCTCGACGGCTTCAAGGCGGTCAACGACACCCTCGGGCACCGGGTGGGCGACCAGCTGCTGAGCGCCGTCGCCCAGCGGCTGGCGCACTGCGCGGACCAGGCCGGCTACGGGCGGCGCGGCGGGCACCTGGTGGCCCGGCTCGGCGGCGACGAGTTCGCGCTGCTGGTCGAGGACTCCACCGGGACCGAGCAGCTGTCGGCGCTCGCCGGGTCCGTACTGGCCACCCTGCAGCGGCCGTTCGAGCTGGCCGGGCAGCGGCTGTCCATCTCGGCGAGCATCGGCGTCGTCGAACGGGTCGCCGCGGGGACGACGGCGACGGCCCTGATGCAGGCCGCCGACACCACGCTGTACTGGGCCAAGGCGGACGGCAAGGCCCGCTGGACCCTGTTCGACCCGGAGCGCAACGCCCACCGGATGACCCGGCAGGCGCTGGCGAGCACCCTCCGACCGGCCGTGGAGCACGGTGAGTTCACCCTGGAGTACCAGCCGCTGGTCGGCCTCGGCGACGGGTCGGTGCGCGGGGTGGAGGCGCTGGTGCGGTGGCGTCACCCGCAGTTCGGCACGCTCGCGCCGAATCGGTTCATCGGACTGGCGGAGGAGGACGGCTCGATCGTCGAACTCGGCCGCTGGGTGCTGGAGACCGCCTGCCGGCAGGCGCGCCGATGGCAGCTGGAGCACCCCGACGCCCCGGTCTTCGTCAGCGTCAATGTGGCCGTGCGGCAGGTGTGGGACTCGGACCTGGTGGCGGACGTCGCCGGGATCCTGGAGAGCACCGGACTGCCGCCCGAGCTGCTGCAGTTGGAGCTGACCGAGTCCGCCGTCATGGGATCGGCCGGGCGACCGCTCCAGGCCCTGCAGGCGCTCAGCGACATGGGGGTCTCGATCGCCATCGACGACTTCGGGACCGGCTACTCGAACCTCGCCTACCTGAGCCGGCTGCCCGTCTCCACCCTGAAGTTGGACGGATCGTTCGTGCAGGGCTTCCGGGACGAGGAGCATCCGAACCCGGCCGACGAGACCATCGTCGAGGCCCTGGTGCAGCTCGCGCACCGGCTGGGGCTGACCGTGACCGCCGAGTGCGTGGAGAGCGCCGAACAGGCGGACCGGCTGCGGCGCATCGGCTGCGACACGGGGCAGGGGTGGTTCTACTCCCGCCCGGTGCCGGCGGACCGGGTGTCGGCGCTGCTGGGCCCCCACCCCGCCCCCTGACCTCTCCCCCGCCCCTCCCCTCCCCTTCCCGGTTCTCCCGTCGGCGGCCGCTGCCGAGACACCGTGGCGGACGGTCCGCCAGGCCGTCATTCACCAGGGCTGCCCTTCGCCAGGGCTGCCGTTCGCCGGGACTGCCTTCGCCAGGGCTGCCGTTCGCCGGGACTGCCTTCGCCAGGGCTGCCGTTCGCCGGGACTGCCTTCGTCGGGACTGCCTTCGTCGGGACTGCCTTCGCCGGGGCCGTCGTTCGCCGGGCCGCCGCCTGCCGGAGGCGGCGATCCGCGGGGGCCGTCACCGGGCCGCCGAGTCTGCCGCGGATCCGCCGAGTGTGCCGGGGGCGGCGGCGGGGCGTCAGTCCTGGGCGCCGGGGAGCCCGTAGGCCTCGGCGATCAGTTCGTAGGAACGCAGCCGCGCCTGGGCGCCGTGCGCATTGCCCGTGATCATCAGCTCGTCGGCGCCGGTCCGCTTGACCAGGCCGTCGAGTCCGTCGCGTACGGCATCGGCCGTACCGTGCACGACGTTGCGCAGCCAGCTCTCGGCGAACTCCTGCTCCAGCGCGCTGAACTCATGGGCCTCGGCCTCTTCCGGTGACGGGATGAGACCCGGTCGTCCGGTGCGCAGCCGGACCATGGAGAGGGCACCGGTCAGCACCTGCCGGCGGGCCTCCTTCTCGTCCTCCGCCGCAAGCGCCGAGACACCGATGAGCGCATACGGCTCGTCGAGCGTCGCGGACGGACGGAAGGACTCACGGTAGAGGTCGAGCGCGGGAATCGTATGGGCGGCGGAGAAGTGGTGGGCGAAGGCGAACGGCAGCCCGAGCACCCCGGCGAGCCGGGCACTGAAGCCACTGGAGCCGAGCAGCCAGACCGGCGGCCTCGCCGGGGCCTGCACTCCGCCGGCGACCGTGCCCTGGACCGGTCCGGGCACGGCGTGGATGCGGCGGTAGGGATGGCCGTCGGGGAAGTCGTCGTCCAGGAAGCGGGTCAGTTCGGTCAACTGCTGGGGGAAGTCCTCGGCTCCTTCGTTCAGCCGGTCCGTGCGGCGCAGGGCGGCGGCCGTCGCTCCGTCGGTCCCCGGTGCGCGGCCCAGCCCGAGGTCGATCCGTCCCGGTGCCAGGGCTTCCAGGGTGCCGAACTGTTCGGCGATGACCAGCGGAGCGTGGTTGGGCAGCATGACCCCACCGGAGCCGAGGCGTATCCGCTCGGTGTGGGCGGCGAGGTGGGCGAGGATCACCGCGGGGGACGAGCTGGCCACGCCGGGCATGGAGTGGTGCTCCGCGACCCAGAACCGGTGGTAGCCGAGCCGCTCCGCGCCCCGCGCCAGTTCCACGCTGGTCCGCAGCGCGTCGGTCGCGGTCCGGCCACTGCCGACGGTGGCCAGGTCGAGAACGGACAGCGGAACCGGTGCGGTCCCGGCTGCCCCGGCGCGGATGCTGTCGTGCTGCTCGGCCATGCCTGGCCCGCCTCCCTGGTTGGTCTGCCTGCGACGCAGGCAGCAACCGGAGACGCACTCCGCTTATTCCCGGGTCCGGGTCCGGGGTTCCGGGGCAACCGGACCCCGCCCCCTCGCCCGTCGCCCCTGGACTCGCGGCTCCGGGACCAGCGCCCGCCCCACCCCGGCCCGGTCCGGCCCGGTCCGGGGTCCGCGTCCGGGGCCAGTTCCCGCATCCGGGGCCAGTCCCGGCCCGTGCCCAGCACGCCCCACCCCAGTCCCGGAAGACCTGACCCGGCCGGGCCCGAGGCCCTTGCCGCGCCCGAGGCGTACCGCCCGTCCCGAGGTCGCCCCCGGCGTTCCCGAAGCGCCCGGCGCACGAGGCACCCGAGGCCCCGCGGATCACCCGGGTATCGGCGCGCGGCTCCCCGCTTCGGCCGTGAACAAGGTCCCGAGGTCCGGGCGGAGCACGGCCCGGTCGAGCAGGCGCAGCCCCTCCCAGACAGTGACCTGGTTGGCGGTGAGCACGGGCTTCCCCAGCTCGGCCTCGAGCTCGCCGAGGTGGGCGGCGGTGTGGAGGGCGGTGTCCGGGAGGAGGACCGCCTGGGCCTCGGGGTGGTCGCCCGCCCGGGCGAGCTCCAGCACTTCGTCACGCTCCCAGGTGCCGACCTCGGCGGCGGTGATGATGCCGCTGCCGCGCATGGCGACGACTTCCGTGCCGGCCGCCTTGAGGAAGGCCATGAAGTGCCCGGCGACGTCCTCCGGGTAGGTCGCCGCGATGGCCACCCGGTCGGCACCGACGGCGCGAATGGCACGGGCGAAGGCGAAGGAGGTGCTGGAGGCGGGGAGGCCCGCGGTGCGGGAGAGCTCACGCACCTGTGCGTGCGCGCCCTCCCAGCCGAAGACGAAGCTCGCGCTGGTGCAGGCCCAGACGACGGCCTGCGCTCCGAGGGCCTTCAGCTCCTCGACCCCGGCGGCGAGCCGCCCGGCCGACCCCATCTCCAGCAGGGCGTCGACCCGGTGGGCGTCCTCGCCGATGTCCGTGTGGACCAGGGGGAGCCGGACGCCCGCCGACAGCATGGACTCCAGCCGGGGGTAGTCGTCCTCGGCCGAGTACCCCGGGTACAGGAAGCCGACTGCCGCTCCGGGCGCCGCTTCCTCCGATGCCCGCATCGTCGCCGCGTCTGTCATCTCCACCTCCGTGTCATGTTCCATGCGCTTCTCCCCGAGCTGCCTTCTTCTCGAGCTGCGCCCTTTCTCAAGCTGCGCCGCCTTGGAGCTGCGCTGCCTTGGAGCTGTACTGCCCTGGAGCTGTGCTGCCTTCCTGGCTGTGCTGCCTTCCGAGCTGCACTGCCTTCGACGTGCGCTGCCCTTTCGACCTGTCCTGCCCTTTCGACCTGCGCCGCCCTTTCGAGCTGCGCTGTTTCTCCTGCGGTCCCGACCGGCTCTTCCGGTCCGGACCGGACGGCGCCCGTGTGTCCCCAGCCGCCGTCCGTTGCGCGGACGGCTCCCGTGCAACTGCTCTGATTACACCGGCGGGCTCCGTGGGGTTCCGCCCGTGCCGTCTTCTGCCGGTTTTCCGGTCGGCCTTCACCCCTGTGGGTGAGCTGGTCCCAGCACCCCTGTGGGTGAGCCAGGCCCAGCGCCGCCGGAAGGGGCACCGGCGCATCCTGGCGGATCCCGGCGCGCCCCGCCGGCGGCCGGATGCCGGGCCACCGGGCCGGGCCGGCAGAGCTGAGAGGCCGGGTTCCTCACCCGAGCGCGGACCCGCCCGGCTCGTCCGGGTACAGCGGCGGTTCCAGGCCGTCCCCGGCGTCGCCCGCGTCCGGCTGGGCCGCGGGGGCCGCGAAGGCCGCCTCCGGCTCCGGCCGTTCCGTCGAGTGCGTCGGCCCCGGCAGGGAGCCCGGACGGACCGGCGGGTACTCCGGCTGGGACGCCATGGCCGCCGGGCCGCGTCTGGCCACCGGATCCAGCAGCGCCTGGTACGGGCCGACCGCCTGTTCGCCGATCCGGGCCAGGGCCGCCCACATGGTCACCTGGTTCGCCGACAGCACCGGCATGCGCAGCTCCGCCTCGAGCTGCGGGATCACGTCGTACGTCGGGAGGTTGGTGCAGCTGATGAAGAGCGCGTCCGCCGCGCCCACCACCGCCTGCCGCGCCATGTCCACCACATCGCGGTACGGCACCTTCCAGATGTGCCGGGTCAGTCCGAGATACGCGCGCCCGGTGACCGAGATGCCGCCCTCGGCGAGGTAGTCCTCCAGGGAGGTGGTCACCGACTTGGTGTACGGGGTGACCAGGGCGATGCGCCGGGCGCCGATCTCCCGCAGGGCGGCGAGCAGGGCACCCGAGGTGGTGAGCGCCGGGAGCTCCCCGGACTGCTCCATGGCCGCGCACATCCCGCGCTCGCCGGCCATTCCGCCGACGAAGCTGCCCGATGTGCAGGCGTAGGCGACGACCTCCGGGGAGACCGCGCACAGGGCCTGCACGGCTTCGCGCAGGGTCTCGTGCTCGCTCACCATCCGGGCCAGGTCGAGACTGACCTCGACCGGCACAAAAGGCGTCCGCGTGAGGTACAGCGACACGTCGTCGGGCACCCAACGCCACAATTCTCGATCAAGAGCGAAATCGAACGGTGCTACGACACCCACACCACGCTGTGGCTGCGGACCACCCAGAAAGGAGACGTCCATTTCGAGCCCCAATACACAACGGAGGGCTGGCACGATGGCAGGAAGAAACGAAAAGCCGGAACACGCCGGGACGCCGGGACAGAAGTCGGGCAGATGCCCGTGTTGACGAAGGTAGTTTCCGCTCCCTAGCGTGGTCAATCCTCGGTTTCTCCGGCTTCTCGCCGACCTTCCGAATCAGCCAAGCGGACCTACGTTGCGAAATGGTTTCCCGCCCATGTCCGAGCGCACCCTTCTCGTATTCGGCACCGATCCCGAGCCCCGGCTGGACCGGCTGACCGGGCGCGTCCGCATCGTGACCTGCGACGAGCGGTCCCTTCCCGAGCTGCTGCCGACCGCGGACGCACTTCTCGTCTGGGACTTCACCTCCGACGCGGTACGCGCCGCCTGGCCGGGCGGCGGCCCCCGGCCGGGCTGGGTGCACACCGCGAGCGCCGGTGTCGACCGGCTTCTCTGCCCCGAGCTGGCCGGCTCGGACACCGTGGTGACCAATGCCCGCGGGGTCTTCGAGCAGCCGATCGCCGAGTACGTCGCCGGCCTCGTCATCGCCATGGCCAAGGATTTTCCGGGCAGTTGGGAGCTCCAGCGGCAGCGGCGCTGGAAGCACCGGGAGACGATGCGGGTGGCCGGAAGCCGTGCGGTCGTCGTCGGTTCCGGGCCGATCGGCCGGGCCATCGGCCGGACCCTGATGGCGCTGGGGGTCGCCACGGACCTGGTGGGCCGGACGGAGCGCGAGGACGATCCCGAGTTCGGCCGGGTGCACGGCAGCGCCGCCCTGGACGGTCTGCTGCCGTCGGCCGACTGGGTGGTCTGTGCGGCGCCCCTGACGGATGCCACCCGGGGCATGTTCCACGCCTCCGTATTCGGTCGGATGAAGCCGTCGGCCCGGTTCATCAATGTCGGCCGCGGGCCGATGGTGGTGGAGAAGGATCTGGTCGACGCATTGCTGGCACGGACCATCGGCGGCGCGGCCCTGGATGTCTTCGAGGAGGAGCCGCTGCCCGCCGACAGCCGGGTCTGGGATGTGCCGGGTCTGTTCGTGTCGCCGCACATGAGCGGGGACACGGTCGGCTGGCGGAATGCCCTCGCCGAACAGTTCATGGACAACTTCGACCGCTGGGCCGCGGGCGAGCCGCTGCTCAATGTGGTCGACAAACGGCTGGGCTACGTCCCGGTGGCCTGACCCGGCCCGGTTCCGGTGCCGCGTCCCGCCCGGCCGCCGGGCGGGAGGCGCCGCGTCCCGGCCCCGTCCGCGTTCCGATCCCGCGCGCCCCGAGCGGCTTTCCGATGGAGGCTGGATGACCGAGCTCAGCGACCTCACCGCGGTACGACTCGTCGAGGGTTTCGCCTCGGGCGCCTTCTCCCCCGTCGAGGCGGCCCGCGCCGCGCTGGAGAGGATCGAGCGGACCGAGCCAGCCCTCAACGCGTTCGTGCGGGTCGACGCCGAGGAGGCGCTGGGCCGGGCCGCCGAGTCCGCGGAGCGGTGGCGCCGCGGCGAGCCGGCCGGCCTGGTGGACGGCGTCCCGGTGTCGGTGAAGGACATCCTGCTGCAGCGCGGCGCCCCGACCTTCCGGGGCTCGCGGACCGTCCGGGCCGAGGGCCGGTCCTGGGACGAGGACGCGCCCGCGGTGGCGCGGCTGCGCGAGCACGGTGCGGTGTTCCTCGGCAAGACGACGACGCCGGAGTTCGGCTGGAAGGGCGTCACGGACAGCCCGCGGCACGGGGTCACCGGCAATCCGTACGACCCGGGGCGCACCGCGGGCGGGTCCAGCGGGGGCAGTGCCGCCGCGGTGGCGGTGGGCGCGGGTCCGCTGAGCCTGGGGACGGACGGGGGCGGTTCGGTCCGCATCCCCGCGGGCTTCTGCGGGATCTTCGCCCTCAAGCCCACCTACGGCCGGGTGCCGAACTATCCCGCGAGCCCGTTCGGGACGCTGGCGCACGTCGGGCCGATGACGCGTGACGCGGCGGACGCGGCGCTGCTGATGGATGTGATCACCGGCCCCGACGCGCGGGACTGGTCGCAGCTGGGCCGGGTGTCCGGGACGTTCCGCGACGGGCTGGGCGGCGGGGTCGCGGGCCTGCGCGTCGCCTGGTCCCCGGACTTCGGCGGCCGGGTGGCCGTCGATCCGCAGGTGGCCGGGGCGGTCCGGCGGGCGGTCGAGAGGCTGGCGGAGCTGGGCGCACACGTGGAGGAGGCGGACCCCGGCTTCGCGGATCCGGTGGACGCGTTCCACACCCTGTGGTTCAGCGGCGTGGCCCGCGTGGTGCAGCATCTCGGCACGGAGGAGCGCGCGTTGCTCGACCCGGGGCTGCGGGAGGTCTGCGAGCGGGGCGCCGAGTACAGCGCGCTGGACTACCTGGCGGCGGTGGACGAGCGGATGGCGCTGGGGGTGGCGATGGGCCGGTTCCACGAGCGGTACGACCTGCTGGTGACGCCGACCCTGCCGATCACCGCGTTCGAGGCGGGGTCCGAGGTGCCCCGGGGCTCGGGGCTGAGCCGGTGGACCGGCTGGACGCCGTTCACCTACCCCTTCAACCTGACCCAGCAGCCCGCGGCGTCCGTGCCGTGCGGACGGGACCGGGACGGCCTGCCGATCGGGGTGCAGCTGGTCGCCGCACGCCACGGGGACGCCCTGGTGCTGCGGGCGGCGCACGCGCTGTACGAGGCGGGGGTCGCGGACGGCGTCGGCCCGCCGCCGGCGGTGCGCGGCTGACCCGCGGGCCCACGGCCGGCTTTGGGTGTCACCGACCGCGGAAGCGTGTCGACCGGACTTCCGGTGTCACCGACCGCGTAGGCGTGTCGACCGGATGCGCACCGCTCAGGAGGGAGCCGCTCCGAGGCGCCCGCTCGCCCCATCCCGGACGAGGTCCGGGTCCGTCGGCCCCGCGGGGCGGGTGGCGGACCCGGACGGCTCGCCCTGGGTCTGTCGGCAGGTGTTCGGCCCAGGCCTGTGGGAAGGGCTCGCCCTAGGCCCGTCGGAAGTTGAGCGTCTCGCCCAGCGCGCCGGCCCGCCACAGGTCCTGGCAGGCGTCGGCCATGCGGTCGAGCCCGTCCACGACCGAGCCCCAGACGATGCCCGGGACCCACCCGGCGTCCCCGTTGATCAGCAGGTTGTTGCGCTCGTAGAACAGCGCCAGGTCGACGACCTGGACCTGCCCCTGGTGCTTGGCCTGCTGCTCGTACCCGTAGGACTTCGTCCCCAACTGGGTGTCGGAGAAGGTGAAGTAGCACAGGTCCCCCGGGATGGGGGTGATGGTCGGGTTCTCCAGCGGCGGCTCGGCCGGGGCGAAGGGGGGCAGCAGCGCGTAGATCTCGTTGCGTGCGTACTTGGCGTGGTAGACGTCTCCGCCCAGCGGAAGGGCGTTCCACACCGCATCACAGGTGATCGGCGCGCGTTCGTCCAGCAGCTTCGCCGTACAGGTGACACCGCGCTTGTCGAGCGAGACTTCGATGAAGCGGTCTGCCATCGTGGGTCCTCTCGGTCGGATACGTGCCCCATTGTGTCTATCTGGTCAAGCGCGCCGATCACAACCGGCTGAAAACGATCGGAATATTTGATGCAGGGCCGGGTAGCCGCGCGCCCATGGCTCACCACAGGGGAACGACATGATCGAGAGACCGGTCAGCCGCCGCTCATTGCTCGCGGGAGCGGCAGCGTTCGGCGCGTTGGGAGCAGCCGGCTGCAGCCGGGTCTCCACTGCCGATGTCACGGACGGGGGCAACCTGCTGGAACGCCTCCGCGCCCAGGGCACGGTACGGCTGGGGATCGCTGGTGAGATCCCCTTCGGCTACATCAGCAAGAAGGCGGAGGTCACCGGAGAGGCCCCGGAACTTGCAAAGATCATTTTCAAGCGGCTCGGCGTGCCGCACGTCCAGCCGGTCCCGACCGAGTTCGGATCACTGATCCCCGGTCTCAATTCGCAGCAGTTCGATGTGATCTCCGCGGGCATGTTCATCACCCCGGAGCGATGCAAACAAGTCCTTTTCGCCGACCCCGACTACCAGGTGCTGGACGCCCTCATCGTCCGCAAGGGGAATCCCAAGGGGCTGCGGAACTACGCCGACGTCAAGCGGACCGGCGCCAAGCTGGCGAGCGGCACCGCCTACGCCGAGATCGACTACGCGGTGGACGCCGGGGTCAAGCGCGACTCCATCCAGGTCTACCCGGACCAGCTGGCGGGCCTGCTGGCCGTCGCCCAGGGCCGGGCCGACGCCTTCGCCGGGACCAGTCTGACGGTGCGCAACGTCATCGAGCAGACCAGGAACCCCAAGGTCGAGGGCACCGAACCGTTCCTGCCGAAGCTCGACGGCAAGCCGGCGTACGGCGCGGGCGCCTTCGCCTTCCGCAAGGGCGAGACGAAGCTGCGGAACGCCTTCAACGAACAGCTGCTGAAGATGAAGAAGAGCGGCGAGCTCCTCCGGGTGGTCAAGCCCTTCGGCTTCACCGCCACCGAGATGACCGACCTGACGGCAGAGGAGCTGTGCAAGGGATGACAGCCGAACTCTGGGGACTGATCTTCAAGGGCGTCTGGATCACGGTCCAGCTCACGATCTACAGCGCGGCCCTCGGCGCTGTGGTCGCCTTCGTCACCGGGATCGCCCGCACCTCGCGGTTCTGGATCGTCCGCTTCCTCTCCGGCCTCTACGTGGAGGTCTTCCGCGGGACATCGGCGCTGGTGCTGATGTTCTGGCTGTTCTTCGTGGTGCCGCTGGCGTTCAACTGGCAGTTCGTGCCGATGTGGGCCGCCACGCTCGCCCTGGGGCTCTCCTACGGCGCGTACGGCTCGGAGATCGTCCGCGGCGGCATCGCCGCCGTCGCCCCGGCGCAGCGCGAGGCCGGTATCGCACTGAGCTTCTCCCCCTGGCAGCGACTGCGGCTGGTCATCCTGCCGCAGGCCGTGCCGGAGATGCTGCCGCCGTTCAACAACCTGCTGGTCGAGCTGCTCAAGGGCACCGCCCTGGTCTCACTGCTCGGCGTCGGTGACATCTCCTTCGCGGCGCAGCTGGCCCGCCTGGCGACCGGCGAGAGCGGCAGCATCTACTTCACCATCCTCCTGATGTACTTCGTGCTGGCCTTCCTGCTCACCCGGGTGATGCGGCTGGCCGAGAGCCGGGCGAAGGCGCGGATCGGCCAGAAGCCGGAGAAGGGCGGCGGCATCGTCCGCAAGCTCGGCATCCGGCAGGAGACCGATCAGTCCTTCGGCATGACCGTCGTGGGAGGCCCGTCATGAGCTGGGACTGGTCCGTCGTCGGCGACTTCATGCCGATGTTCTGGGACGGCGTCAAGGTCACCCTGCAGGCGACCGTGCTGGGCTCCCTGCTGGCGTTCGCGCTGGGTCTGGTCTGGGCGCTGGTGCTGCGGGTCCCGTCCCGCTTCGTGCGGTGGCCGGTGGGGATCTTCGTCGAGTTCATCCGCAACACCCCGCTGCTGGTCCAGCTGTTCTTCTTCTTCTTCGTGCTGCCCGAGTGGGGCATCCAGACCACCGCGCTGGCCACCGGCGTCATCGGCATCGGTCTGCACTACTCGACGTACACCGCCGAGGTGTACCGGGCCGGTATCGAGGCCGTGCCGCAGGGCCAGTGGGAGGCGGCCACCGCGCTGAGCCTGCCGCGCGGCCGCACCTGGCGCTCGGTGATCCTGCCGCAGGCGATCCGCCGGGTCGTCCCGGCGCTCGGCAACTACGTCATCGCGCTGCTGAAGGACAGCCCGATGCTGCTGGCCATCGGCGTCCCGGAGATGCTGAACGAGGCCCGGCTGTTCGGGGCCGAGACCTTCCAGTACATCGAGCCGTACACCGTGGTCGGTGTCGCCTTCATCCTCATCTCCTACCCGGCATCCCTCCTCATGCGATTCCTGGAGCGTCGTCTTGTCCACTGACAACACCCCCGCCCCGCCCGTTCCGGGAAGCGCGAACGGCAGCGAGCTGATCCGCTTCGACCAGGTGACGAAGCGTTTCGGCAGCAACACGGTCCTGGACCACCTCGACTTCACGGTGGCGCCGGGCAAGCACGTGACCCTCATCGGCCCGTCCGGCTCCGGCAAGACCACGATCCTGCGGCTGCTGATGACGCTGGCCAAGCCGGACGAGGGCACGATCCGGGTCGCCGGGGAGTACCTCACCCACGAGGACAAGGGCGGCAAGCTCGTCCCGGCGGGCGAGAAGCACAGCCGGGAGATCCGCAAGAAGATCGGCATGGTCTTCCAGCAGTTCAACCTCTTCCCCAACATGAAGGTGCTGCGGAACATCACCGAGGCGCCGGTCCATGTGCTGGGCCTGGGCAAGGACGAGGCCGAGGAGCGGGCCCGCGAGCTGCTGGAGCTGGTGGGGCTGACCGAGCACATCGACAAGTACCCGACCCAGCTCTCCGGCGGTCAGCAGCAGCGGGTGGCGATCGCCCGGGCGCTGGCGATGCGGCCGCAGGTGCTGCTGCTGGACGAGGTGACCTCGGCGCTGGACCCGGAGCTCGTGGCCGGTGTGCTGGACGTGCTCCGGGACATCGCGCACAGCACCGACATCACCATGCTGTGCGTGACCCACGAGATGAACTTCGCCCGGGACATCTCGGACGACGTGCTGATGTTCGACTCGGGCCGGGTCATCGAGTCCGGTCCGCCGGAGAAGATCTTCAGCGAGCCGGAGCACCAGCGCACCCGGGAGTTCCTCAGCGCCGTGCTCTGACGTCCCAGCTCCGACGGTCACTCCGTGACCGGGGCATATGCCATGGTGGCGCGCTCCTGCCCGGCCGGGCGGGAGCGCGCCGTCGATCTCACCAACAGCTGCTCCCTTTCGGCCTCTTGGCGGCTATCGTGGTATCCCAGCCCAGCTGCCGGGCCCGCATGGAGCGCCACTCCCTCGTCACCGGCAGCGACGGCCACGACGCAAGCGGTCACAACCTGCTAGGGGGAAACCGTGGCGCTCAAGCCCGAGCCGACGGCGCCGTTCCAGTCGGTGCAGTACGCACTCCGTGTGCTCGAATGCGTCGCCCGGCACGGCGGTGGCGTCACCGGCGCGCAGATCGCGCGCGAGACCGGCGTGCCGTCCGGCCGCCTCTCCCCCATGCTGCTGATGCTGCGCCGCGAGGGCTATGTGGAGCAGGTCGCCGACGGCGCGTACGTCATGGGCGAATCGCTCGTCCTGCTCGGCTCGGGCGACGACCGCCGGCAGGCCCTGGAGGACAAGCTCCAGCGCACCCTGTCGGAGATCCGCGACTCGGTCGGAGCGGCGGTCTACATCAGCCGCTACATCGACGGCGAAGTCAAGATCACCCAGTATGCCGACGGGCCCCGCGCCCCGAAGGTCAACGAATGGGTGGACTTCCGGTCCGCGGCCCACGCGAGCGCGGTCGGCAAGTGCCTGCTGACGCAGCTCGACCACAACGGCCGGCGCGACCACCTCTCCCGGCACAAGACGGCCCGGCTCACCTCGCGGACGATCACCAGCGAGAAGGTGCTCTTCACCAAGCTGGACAACCAGCCGCCCACGGTGCCGGTGCTCGACCTCCAGGAGTACGCGGTGGGCACGGTCTGCGCGGCGGTGCCGATCACCGCGGGGCAGGCGGTCGGCTGCCTGGCGCTGTCGCTGCCGATCGAGCACGCCCACCGGCTGCGCAAGGCTGCTGACGCGCTCAACCGCAAGGCCGCGCCGGTGCTGCTCTCGCTCGCCATTTGAGGTGGTCAGGAGCACCCCCGGGGAGCAGGTAGTATTTACGTCGTCAGCGAGCGCCGCTAGCTCAGTTGGTTAGAGCAGCTGACTCTTAATCAGCGGGTCCGGGGTTCGAGTCCCTGGCGGCGCACCATGCAAAACGCTGTTGACCTGGGCGTTCTCGGTTCTCCGAGAACGCCCTGAGTCATTTCCGGGCCAATATCCTGCGTCATTTCCGGGCCGGGTCATTTCCGGGCCGTGCCTGCTCCCGCCCCGGTGTCATGCCGGATCCGGGTGCCAGGTCCGGGCCTGCGGCCACGGCGGTCGGTGCCCGCCGTGGGATGCGGCGGCCGGCCACCGGTCAGCGCCCCAGCAGGTCGTCCCGGCCCTGTTCCCGGTAGTGCGTGAGCAGCCGTGCGACGTCCTCCCCGTCCAGCCGCCGGTACGCGGTCCCGCACCGGCCCGTGTCCGGCGGGGACCACCAGACGGGGTCGGGGCAGCGGAAGCCGTCGCGGCGCAGGGCGGCCCGGTGGATCTTGTTGGTCGCGGTGACCGGCATGGCGGCCGGTATGCGCACGAACCGGGGGGCCATCTTGGTGCCCAGGTCGGGCCGGGCGGCCAGGAACGCGGCGAAGTCCTCCGGGGCGAAGGCCGCGCCCGCGCGCAGGGCCAGGGCGGCCATGACCTGGTCGCCCGCCACCGGGTCGGGGACGGCGTAGACGGCCGCGGAGGCGACCGGCGGATAGTCGGCCAGGATGTTCTCGATCATGGCGGCGGCCAGGTTCTCGCTGTCGACCCGCAGCCGGTCGTCGGTGCGCCCGGCGAAGTGGAAGAAGCCCTGGGGGTCACGGAAGAAGAGGTCGCCGGTCCAGTACCAGCCGCCGCGGGTGCGGGCCGCCTCGGCCGCCGGGTTCCGCCAGTAGCCCTCGAAGGGGCTGCGGCCGCGGTTGACCAGTTCGCCGATCGCCGCGTCGCCGTTCAGCAGCCGCCCGGACCGGTCGAGAACCGCCCGCGGCCGCTCCTCCCCGGTCTCCGGGTCGACCACCGCGAGGTCGGCGCCGGGGGCGGCGCGGCCGATGGCGCCGGGCGGGGCGTCCGGCGAGCGCTGGAGGGCGGCGCCGCCCTCCGAGGAGCCGTAGCCCTCGACGAGCCGGACGCCGAAGCGGGCGGTGAAGCGCGCCGCGTCGACCGCGCCCGCCTCGGTGCCGAAGCCGGTGCGCAGCGGGTGGTCGCGGTCGTCCGGGCGCTCGGGGGTGGCGAGCAGATACTGCACGGCGCGGCCGACGTAGGTGAAGTAGGTCGCCCCGAAGGCCCGGACGTCGGGCAGGAAGCCGGACGCGGAGAAGGTGCGGCGCAGCGCGACGGCGGCTCCGCTCACCAGGGCGGGCGCCCAGTCGGCGAGCACGGCGTTGCCGTGGAACATCGGCATGCAGATGTAGTGGACGTCGTCCGGGCCCAGGCCGAAGTACGTCACCAGGGAGCGGCCCGCGGCGGCGAGCCGGCCTTGGGAGCAGATGGCGGCCTTGGGGGCGCCGGTGGAGCCGGAGGTGAAGGAGAGCAGGAACCGGGTGCCGGGGCCGACGGGGCTCAGCCGCGCCTCGCCGGGGCGGGCGTCGGCGTACGGCGCGAGCAGGGCGGCGTAGCCGGGGTCGTCGACGACGAGGACGCGCTCCCGGGGAATGCCGAGGTCCAGGCCGCGGAGCAGCGGCAGGTGGGCCCGTTCGGTGATCAGCAGGCCGCAGTCGGTGTGGGTGATGTCGCGGGCCAGTTCGGGGCCGCGACGGGTGGGGTTGATGCCGACGACGGTGGCGCCGGCGAGGGCCGCGGCGGCGAGCCACACCGGATACTCGGGGACGTTGTCCAGCAGGACGCCGACGTGCGGCTCCGCGCGGGGCGGCAGCAGGTCGGCGAGCAGCGCGGCGCGGGCGGCGGCCCGGGCCGTGAGCTGGTGCGCGGTGAGCAGCCGGTCCTCGTACTTGAGGCCGGGGCGGTGGTCACCCCAGCGGGCCTGCACCAGCTCCGCGACCGTTTCCGCTGCGGTCTCCGCTGTCGTCCCCATGGCGAGGCACCATAATTGACGGTTCGTCAGATGTGCAGGGCGCGGACCGGCCGAACCGGTTCGCCGGCACGGGACGGCCGTGCCGGTGTCACCGGCACGGACCGGCCGGACCGGTCGCGGCCCGGAACGGCCGAACCCGCCGCCGGCACGGAACGGCCGAACCCGCCCGAGCGCGGGCCCGCCCGGACCCGCCCGGACCCGCCGAGGGCGCGGACCGGGTGAACCGGCCCGCGCCCCCGCCGCAGCACGGCGACGGAGCGGCGGCCCCGCGGGGCGGGTACCGGCCCCGCGGGGCGGCCGGCAGCAGCCCCGTCAGCCCGGGAAGCGCACGTCCGAGCAGGCGTAGAAGGCGTTCTCCGTGTCGGCGATGGTCCAGACGCCCACGATCAGCTGCTTGCCGGTGCGTCCGGAGGGGAGGGTGCCGGTGTGGGTGACGGTGGTTCCCGGGCGGGCGCCGCCGAACGGGACGGTGAGGAACGGCCGGGTCTCCAGCGCCGACCGGGTGAGCGGGCGGGCGGGGTCGTAGCCCGGCTTGGTGAGGTAGTAGCGGAAGTCCTCGGTGGCGTGCGGGGCGGTGAGTCTCCAGCTGAAGGTGTAGCGCTCACCGGCGGTCACCGCGGTGGCGGGCCAGGCGCCGCCGCGGGGGTCGTCGAGCTGGGCGAAGCGGCTGTTCCCGCCGCTGCAGATGGTGCCGTCGGCGGGGCCGCGCAGCGGGAACCCCTTGGACCCTTCGACGCTCTGCGGCTCCCACTGGATGGGGCCGCAGTCCTGCACGGCGCCGTTGGCGCAGAGGACCTGCCGGCTGACGGGGAGGTGGGGGCTGCCGTGACCGGTGGCGCCGCCGGCAGCGAGGAGGAGGGTGCCGGTGAGGGAGAGGCCGACCACGGCCGCACGGGTGCGTGTGCGCATGCTGTGCTCCTGGAGAACGTGGGGATGTTCTGCGAGCAGGGGTGATGAGCTCAGCGCGGTTCAGGTCCAGACCAATTGGCAGGCTAATCCCGGCCATTGGAGATGTCCAGACCAATCGGCGGCAGGACGCGGTCGCAGTTCCCCCGCGCACGCTCGACCTGTTCGCCGTTGGGGCGGTCGTTGGTGTCCACCCACGCCCGGGCCTCCTCGGCGGTCCGGCCGCCGGCCAACTGCCGGGCGACGAGCCGCCGGTCGCGCGCCTCGGCCGGAGCCTCGACGTACCAGACCTCGGCCATCCGGCGCCGGGCGGCGGTCCAGCCGGGCCCGTCGCAGGCGAGGTAGTTGCCCTCGGTGACGACGAGCCGGGTGCCGGGGCGGATCAGGTGGCGGGCGGCGACAGGTTCGTGCAGGGTCCGGTCGTAGTCCGGCACGTAGATGTCATGGCCGGTCTCGGTGACGGTCCGGTGCAGCAGCGCCGCGTACCCGTGGGCGTCGAAGCTGGGCGCGGAGCCCTTGCGGGAGGCCAGGCCGAGCCGGTCGAGCTGGGCGTTGGAGAGGTGGAAGCCGTCGAGCGGGAGATAGCCGGCCGCGCCGGGGCCGCGCCGCCGCTCGATCTCGGCGACCAGGGCGCGGGCGAGAGTGGACTTGCCGGCTCCGGGCGGCCCGGCCAGCCCGAGGACGACCCGGGGGCCGGACTCGCGCTCGGCGAGGCGCCAGGCGTCGGCCGCCAGTGCGTGGATCTCCATGCCGCCGCAGCGTACGCGCACGGCTCCCGCCCCGGAGGATGTGACCCGGGCCACTCCCCACCCCCTCTCCAGGGCCGGCCGGCGGCCGATTCGGAGCATCCCCGGACGTCGGGTAGGATCCTTCCGTCAGCAGGCGCCGCTAGCTCAGTTGGTTAGAGCAGCTGACTCTTAATCAGCGGGTCCGGGGTTCGAGTCCCTGGCGGCGCACATGACACTCCGGTCCCCCTCGCCTCGGCGAGGGGGACCGGAGTCGTTTTCGGGCCGACACCTTCCGTCGGCGGCCCAGGGATGGCCAAAACGAAGGTTGCGGTGCAGAGTCGCGGAATGGCGAGCGACATCCAGGACCGGATCAAGAAGCTGATCATCGACCGGCGGCTGCCGTCCGGCGCCCCGCTGCCCACCGAGACCGAGCTCATGGAGCTGATCGGGGTCAGCCGCAACTCCGTCCGCGAGGCCCTCAAGGCACTGCAGGCGATGGGCATCGTGGAGATCCGGCACGGCTTCGGCACCTACGTGGGGCCGATGTCCATGGCGCCGATGATCGAGGGACTGACCTTCCGCACGGTCGCCGGGCACTTCCGAGGCGAGGACAGCCTCCTCCAGCTGCTGGAACTGCGCGAGGCGATGGAGACCGGTCTGATAGCACGGCTCGCCGGGCGCGTTTCCGCCACCGATCTCGCTGAACTGGAAGCGCTCGTGGCACGTATGGAGAGGGAGGCCTCCGGCGGCGCGGTCCAGGCGGACACCGACCGGGCCTTTCACGCCACCCTCTACCGCGGGATGGAGAACCTTCTGTTGAGCGAGCTCCTGGAGGCCTTCTGGGACGCCTTCCACCGGGTACGCACGGATCTGACGCACACCCCTCCGGACCCCGGGGTCACCTTCCGACAGCACCGGGAGATCCTGCACGCCGTGCGCTCCGGGGACGCGGCCCGCGCGGAGGAGGCGCTGCGCGACCATTTCGGCGACATCCGCACCCGGTTGCGGTCCGCCCGCGAGGAGCGCCGGGCCCACGATCCGGAAGCACCGGCCGGCCCCGAAGCGCCGATGACGCCTCGCCAGCGGGTCGCTGACGGTGCGTGAGTTTCCTGTCCGCCCGGCCCAACCCAAATGCTCCCTAAATGGACACATACGACCGATAATGTGTGCGTTTCGGCCTTGCGATCAAGCGTGCGGGTTCGGGAGCCTATCCTGAACCTCGCAGCTCCAGCGGGTAAATGGAATCTCAAACGTGCGCGCCGGGGCTCGAACGGTTGCGTTCGATATCGGGGTGGGGCCCCTGTTCACGTGCAGGTACGTGAACGTGCATCATGCAACCGGAAGGTGGTTGTTCGAAGTCTTAACGAACGACCACCCGAAAAACGCTGGGCCGGGGTCTGTCGAGGGGGACCTTGACCCGGGACCAGAAGCCATACGAACACGCACTGACCTGCGTGCGGGGGGAATGACCCATGACGTCGACGCCTGACGGCGCCCGGCACTCCTACGACGCGTCGCGGACGACCCGGCTCCGCGTACCCCAGCAGCACCGTCCGGCCCGCCGCCCTCGGCGCGCCAAGAAGGTCCTGCCGCGCTACGACTACGAGCACTACAGCCGGCTCGCCGGGCCCCTCACCCAGCCCGACCCCGACCAGCCGTACCGGGTGCGCTACCGCAGCCTGCTGGCCGAGGAGCCGCACCGCATCCGGGCGGCGCTGTTGCTGGGTGCCGCACCGCTGGTCTCGCTGGGGCTGTTCGGCTGGCTGATGCAGCCCGCGCACTGGACCGAGCGCGACAACGCGTCGGACACGCTGATCGTTCTCGACGCCATCATGCTGGTGGCGATCGGGCTGATCGAGCTCTTCCGCACACTGAACGTGCTGTCCAACGCGCACGCCACGCTGGTGGCGCGGGATCCGGTGCCGGTGGTGCCGGAGAAGGGCACCAAGGTCGCCTTCCTCACCTCGTTCGTGCCCGGCAAGGAGCCGATCGAGATGGTGACCAAGACCCTGGAGGCCGCCGTCCGCATCCGGCACCGCGGCCTGCTGCACGTGTGGCTGCTGGACGAGGGCGACGACCCCGAGGTCAAAGAGGTCTGCGCCCGGCTCGGCGT
>NZ_JBEOXS010000077.1:0-31162 GCF_040296705.1 Streptomyces sp. NPDC002055 | reverse complement strand
CCTGGGCGTGCTCGCCTATGTGATCGTGCGCGGCGAGGGCATGGGCAAGCGCGAGATCCGGCACGTGCGGGAGCAGCAGGCGGCGTTCAACGACTACCTCCGGGAGACCGCCGGCGCGGATGACGGCTCGGCGAACGTGGACCGGCTCGCCAAGCTCTCGGACCTCAAGGCCCGGGGCGACATCTCCGAGGCCGAGTACCAGCGCGCGAAGGAGAAGATCCTGCACTGACCGGAACGGTCCCGCACCGGCCGGGAGCACGGGCAGGAACGCGGCCGGGAACGCGGGCGGGAACGCGGGCGGAAAACACGGAACGTCCCGGGGAAGCTCGCTCTTCCCCGGGACGTCCCGGTGCTGCGGGGTGTTCCGTCCGGAACCGCTCCGTCAGGGGGCGGGGGTGGTCGGCGGCGCCAGGAGCCCGCCGAGGTGCACGAGGTGGACCTTGGGGGTGTAGTTGATCGCGGTGTTGTTCTCGCCGTTCTGGCAGAACACCGGACCCTCCGCCTCCTGCTCGACGTCGTACAGGAAGGCCTCGTCGAACGCGAAGGCCGTCGAGTCGGAGTTCCCGCAGAAGTTGATCTGCTTGTCGTCGTCCTTCTTCTTGTCGTAGGCGACGGCGGACGTCGCCGAGGCGCCGATCGCGGCGATCGCGGCGACCGCCATCACGGACATCTTGAGGGATGTGCGCATGTCTCTCTCCATTCTCAGCGTCTCCGGGGTGGAAGAACGCATCGAGTTTTACCGCCACAAAATGGACTGATAGGGCGTCAAAACGCACACCACCGCCTCCCCACCGCGCAACGCCACCCCATTGGCCCACCCCCGGGCACCCCCGGCCCGCCACCCGCCGGGCGCACGGCGGACGGAGCGGGGCCGACGAGGCAGGGCGGGAGAGCCACCCGTCAGGTGAACACGACCCCGGAGCGCCGCACGCTCATGACCGGAACACACCAGGCCACCGACCACCGGAAATGCCGCAACAGCCGCACCACGGACCACAGGCCCCGGGCCACGGGCCACGGGCCACGGACCCGACAGGGCACCGGCCGGAAACAGGGATCGGACCGGAAACAGGGATCGGACCGGAAACAGCAGAAAGCCCCCTCCGTCACCGGAGGGGGCTTTTCACCACTGCGCGCTCGGCAGGATTCGGACCTGCAACCTCTTGATCCGTAGGATCGGGCATGCTCGCCCTGCTGGCCTCCATGGCATCAAGGCCATGTCGTCGTGATCAGCTGCTGACGGTTGACGTGTGGCGTTGTTGCTGTCACTGCTGCTGTCAGACTTTCAGTACGTCGGGGCGGGAGAGATGTCCGCCGCCGACCTGAGGCGCCCAACTCGCCGCGCGTCCACTCGCGGCACGCCGGTGCCGCGGAGCCCTCGGCAGCACAGCGCGTCGGTGACGAGATCGATGCGCATGGCCCTGGCTCGACCGGTCGGGCCGCAGACAGGGTTCTAACTCCTGGCCAGGACTTCGGCCTCCGAACGGGTCAGCAACGCTTCCAATGAAGCAGATTCCGCCTCCTGGATCGCTGCGGCGGCGTAGTCGATGGCGAACGACGCATAGCGCTCAGCATCCTCCGCGTCGTGCTCGGCGCGCTTCACGTCGAACTCGGCCTTGCGTTCCTGGAAACGGCTCTTAGCCGTCGCTACATGCTCCTGCCATTTGTTCCTTGCTTCTTCCAGTGACGCAGCGGCAGTGGCCTTCTGTTCGGCTGCCTCATGGCGGAGATGCTCTGCCCGCTGTTCCGCCTCCTGCTGAGCCTGGTCGACCGCAGCCGACAACTGCTCCTGGTTCTTGGTGACGGCACTCTGCACCTGCTCTTGTGCGTGCTTCGCCCGATCCGTCAATTGGGTGATGCGGTCTGTCGTCTTCGTCATGACCCATCCTCTGATTGCGAACAAAAGGCACTTATCAACTCCAACACATACGTCAGGAGGCCGCCATTCGGGTGACGACACAGACCTTTCCCATGCTGGTCGGGTTTCCGGAAGAACCTCACCACCGACCGCAGCGACCACCGCCGCAATCCCCCGTTTCCCTGTGCGACACGGGGCCGGTCGGGTGACGATGGACGTGTACTGACGTGACCACGCTGCTCCGCGAAGGAGGCGGACGTCATGAGTTCCTCTTCCGAATCCCCGGGCGCCGTTCCCCCGCGTGGCGCCGAGCCACAGGACACGCCCCAGGCCGAAGGCATGTCCGTCCTGGCGAACATGGGCTGGCAGATCCTGCTCACCATGGGCCTGGCCACCACCGCCCTGGGCGTCATCGCCTTGGTGTGGCCGGACGCGACGCTGCGCGTCCTCGGCGTGCTCTTTGGCGTCTACCTACTGGCCACTGGCGTCTTCGAGCTGGCCGGCGCCTTCGGCACGCACGTGCCCCGGCATCTTCGGGTGATGCATTTCCTCACAGGTGCACTGTCCATCCTGCTGGGGCTGATCTGCTTCCGGGGGCCCCTGGAGTCAATCCTGCTGCTCGCCCTGTGGATCGGCTTCAGCTGGCTGCTGCGCGGCACCATGGCGACGGCCGCGGCGGCCTCCGCCAAGGACATGCCGGCCCGAGGCTGGCATGCGGCCTTCGGGATCATCAGCGCTCTGGCGGGCATCGTGCTGATCGTCTCGCCGTTCACCTCGATCGCGGCACTCACCCTGGTGGTGGGCATTATGGCCATCGTCCTGGGCCTGAGCGAGGTGGTCCGCGCCATCATGATGCGCGGCGAGATCGGCCGTCTCGCTCCGGGCACGTCCGCCCAGCGGCGACCCCTGTTCCACGCCCGTCCGCACCACCAGCACTGATCACCGGAGTCGGATCGGCCGGCCACCGGCGAGCAGCGCGCCGGAGCAACGATCGCTCCGGCGTCCGCCGCCCGCCCGGCATCACCCAGCTTGACGGCCGGAAGTGGGCACATTGATTCATTGCTGCGCAGCGCGTGGCCTGCCAGAGTCGTGCAGTGCGTGTACACGTAGTGACCGATGAAGTCCGAGCTCTATCCGGTTCCGGCTTCAGTCAGCCGGTACGACGGCCGTGAACAGCTCGCCCGACAGCTGAGACCACCCGCCGGGTGGTGCCCCAGCCCGGCGGCGGCCCGGCGGGCGCGGTGCCCGGCCGATGGCGGGGAACCCGTACCCGTAGCGTCCGGGGACTGATCCGGCACCGCACGGGAGTCGGCAGGGTTACGGCTTCACCGTCCAGCCCGACGGGAACGACCGGGACGTCGGCATCGACGACGACCTCGTCAGAGGTGGCCAGATTGGTCAGGCCGTGCGTCTGCCCACTTCGCAGCCGTGCGGCCGTCTCGGCGGGCGTCTCCGCCCTGGCGGCAAGGACTCCCAGGAGCCCGGAGTCCAGGTGCGCACGCCTGCCGAGCCCGGCCGGGTCATCGGCCCAGTAGGGGTTGTTGCTCACCAGCACGGCATCAGGCCGGTCCACAGTGAGCAGCCCGGCCCGTACCACCAGCTCCGGACCCTCGTGGCGGGCCAGGAAGTCCGGGAGGGTCCGCACTGTCGTCCCGATCTTGTCCTCCCGATAGGCCGGGTCCTGCACCAGGGCGGCATACGCACCGAACGACACGTTGTTGACGAACACCCACTCGCCTGCGAACCCGAGATCCACGCGCAGCTCGACACAGTCCGTGAGGGCCTCCAGCGCGGCCGAAGGGTCCTCACGGTCCAGGCCGAGGTCCATCGCGAAGTGGTTGCGGGTACCGGCCGGAACGACCACGAAAGGAAGATCGCTCTCCGCAGCCACCCCGGCGACAAGTGCCTGTGTACCGTCTCCGCCGGCGACCCCCAGCAGATCCGCACCGTCATCCACCGCGCGTCGGGCGACAGCCGTGAGGTCCTGGGGCCGTGAAGGATCGAGCAGGAGAACCTCGGCGCCCAAAGCACAGGCGCTTTCCGCGATCCGGAACCGGCTCGCCTTTCCTCCTCCCGAACGAGGATTCACGATCAGGTACGGTTGCCGCGCAGCGGCCACCGGTCGGGATGCGTTCTCGGTCATGGCAACAGCCAACGGTCCGCGTTCATCAGCCCTGCGCACGGCACAGGCGCCGGCAGAGTTGCCGTCACCACGCCCGCTGCTGACTGCTCCGTCCACCACCGGCCCGGTCCAGCGATCGCACCGGCGGCCACCGCCTCCACCATGATTTTCCTCCGACAGCCACGGCCTACCGCACCAGCTTGCGGCTCAGCCTGGGCGTTCGCAATTGCCGGGCTTGGGCCCGGGGCCGGCGGGCGTCGGCGCGGGCCTGTGCGGCGTGGAATCGTTCCGAAGCAGCGAGGCCGCTGCTATCGGCCGTCAGGGCGAAACCGAGGCACCGGCGGTCGGTGCCAGCGATTGAGGTGGCCGCACTCTGCGCCGGCCGCCACCGCGGTGCAATCGGTTGTGGTCCGGTTGGGCTGTGGGGTGATCGCCAGCGGGGACAGCCCCGAAAACACCGTCTGCACAAGATCGTTAACATCCTTCACACGGATGTCAACGCCCTCACG
Organism: Streptomyces sp. NPDC002055; assembly: GCF_040296705.1. Taxonomy (NCBI): domain Bacteria; kingdom Bacillati; phylum Actinomycetota; class Actinomycetes; order Kitasatosporales; family Streptomycetaceae; genus Streptomyces; species Streptomyces sp. NPDC002055. The sequence goes on along the minus strand of NZ_JBEOXS010000077.1, from coordinate 26,673 downwards.
ACTCTCCGTCACCACCGAATGTGAGACGGCCGTTGATCGGACACTCCCGTCCCCATCAGTGCACCGCGAGCTCGATGCCGATCGCCGCGAGTCCCAGTGTCGCCGTGATGGCGAGCGCGAGGGCCTTGCGCCATGGCCCGATCCGCAAGCGGCACACGGCGAGGAGCGCCACGACGACCAGCGTGACGGCCAGTGTTGCTGAGATGATCCGCAGGGCCGTCGCCACGTCGATCACGCCAGCCGCGCTGATCCCAAGAATCCCCATCGGCACGACGACGACCCCGCACGACCCGAAGCTCACGTAACCGAGGTGGGCAAGCTCCCTGCCCGATGGCAGCGCACTGTCCCTGACCATGTGCGCGATCACATCGGCGACAAACACGGCCATGAGCGTGCCCAGCACCGTGAGAATCAGCGTGAGCGCTGCGCCGTCGACGGTGGCATGGTCTGCGTCCCTTTCGTAGGCGATCATGACGGCCAGCGCGGTGGAGGTGATGTAGACACGCTCCTTGAGCGCCTCCGACCGCTGATGGGCGTTGATGGAGCGTACGGATCTGGGCGACTTCGGGGGCCTCTGCTCGTCGTCCACGATGTGAGGCTACAGGCGCTAATTCCACGCGAGCAGACTGGACGTACTCCCGAGGACGTGGGCTCCGTTCGGCTCCGCGCGGTTCGTCACGTCCTCCGGCAGGGTCAGCAACACGGCCCACAGGAGGGCCGCCAGCACGATGGCGAGTCCGAACGCCTGCATGAAGGCTCGCCGGTGCTGCGTCACATGCAGCCGGTCGTCCCGCTTGGCCACGACCTCCATCGCGGGCACCAGCAGCAACGTCGCGCCGACGGCAGCGGCGGTGCCCAAGTCCCCCTCGAAGCGCAGCGCCCAGACGGCGACAGCGAAGGCGGTGAACATCAGCGACGCATAGACGGCGAACAGCGTGAGGAGATACCCCTTGCCCTCCCCGCCTTCCGGCTCGCCGCTGCCGATTGCACAGCGATCTTCGATTTCATCGAGGGCTGGTACAACTTGCACCGGCTGCACAGCAGCCTCGGCTACCGCAGCCCCGCCGACTACGAGACCGCACTCGCAGCCTGAGCACCACACCAACCGTGTCCGTCAAAGCGGAACAACCTCAATCGCTCCTTCACCCTCCTGTGTGACAAGGCCGAGGTCCGCCGCGTCCGCTTCCACGACCTGCGCCATACCTGCGCTTCGCTGCTTCATGAGCGGGGCGCCGACGCCCGGATGATCATGGAAGTGCTCGGTCACAGCTCCATCCGCGTGACCATGGACATCTACACCTTCGTCCGGCTGGAGTCACAGAGGTCCGCCTTCGATCGCGTCGGCGAAGCACTCCGTGACAGCAGCGAGCCCGGCGATGACGACAGCACGACCGGCGTCGCGACGGTCCACTGACCTGCTCGGAAAGTGGTTGCTGTCAACTGCTGCTGTCATGACCAATGCAAAAGGCCCCTTCCATGTCTGGAAGGGGCCTCTTGCTGCTGCGCGCTCGGCAGGATTCGAACCTGCAACCTCTTGATCCGTAGTCAAGTGCTCTATCCGTTAAGCTACGAGCGCTTGCGTCCCGGCGTTTTCTTGCCGGTCGGCGTTGCGGGAACAACATTACATGACCTGCCGCCTGAGGCGAAATCCGTTCCTCCCAGCCCGTCTGAGCTGGGAAAACTGCTCCAGGAGGGGTCAAGTGGAGCCGCCCGGAACGACACCGGGAGCGACATCGGGGAAACGCCATCCGGAACGGCACCGGGAACGGCAGAAGCCCCGGCCGTCGGACCGGGGCTTCAGTGATCGAGAAGATCGAGCGGAGGCTCCGGGATTTGAACCCGGGATGGGGGGTTACCCCAAACCGCATTAGCAGTGCGGCGCCATAGACCAGACTAGGCGAAGCCTCCAACACCATCGCGCGAACGCAATGTGGTGTGTGCAGATGATGGCACAGCCCTGCGGGCCGTCACCAATCGCCCCCTACGGTACCCGGCGCCGGTGCGGCGGGGCAAAGCCTTACCCGGCCGCGCCGGGCCCGCCGCCACGGCCCCAGCGCCGCCCCCATCACGACGCGCCGCCCCGTCACGACGCCGCCGGCCCGTCAGCCGTCGCCGCCCGCCACCGCCGCGCCGCGAACCGTCCCACCCCCGGAGCACGACGGAGCACCACGGAGGACGACGGAGCGCGACGGAGCACCCCGGAAGCACCGCCGTGTCACCCGGAGGGTCCGCACCGGTTGCGCAACGCCCCGGTGGCCGGAGCGTTAGTGATGGCAGGCACGCGTCAGCGGACCGGCCGCACCGTGCCCCCACCACCGTCGCCCCCACTCCTGGAGTCCCCGATGCCGCTCCGCCGCCTCGCCCTGACCGTGCTCTCCGCCGCCGCCGTCCTCGCCGCAGCCGCCCCCGCGACGGCGTTCCCCGTCCCCATGCCGGGGGTGGACACCGACCCCGTGCCCCCGACGATGGCCGTGGCCCCGGCCGGCGAGGACAGACTCACCGTCACCGTCGACGGCAGCGGGGACCGCGCCCTCGACGGCCTGTACAGCCTCGACTGCCACCCCGCGGGCGGCACGCACCGGGACCCCCAGCCGGCGTGCGACCGGCTCGACGAGGTCACCCGGTGGGGCGCCGACCCGTTCGCCCCGGTCTCCCCGCGCGCCAACTGCACGATGATCCACGGCGGTACGGCCACCGCACGGGTCACCGGCACCTGGGCGGGCCGCCCGGTGGACGCCACCTTCAACCGGACGAACGGCTGCGAGATCGCCCGCTGGAACCGGCTGGTGCCGCTGCTCCCGGACGGCACCTCCTGACGGGGGACGCGCCCGGAGGTCCGTCCCCGGACGGGTGATTGCCGCCACTTCCCGGGTCCGCACGCCTTATGTCGGGCCTGCGGGGAGTCGCACGAACTCGTCTCCCGGCCTCCCCTCATCCCCCGCCGCGCCCGCAACGGCTGCCCGTAGACTCCCTCTAGTGACAGACCTCCGGACGCGCGGCAAGATGACCGGGGCTGTCGGCAAGATGCAGTGATCAGGGAGGAATGGTCGTCGTGAGCAGCAGGCCGTCCCGAGGCGCTGCTCGCCTCGCCGCCATACTCGACGCCCTGCCCGACGCCCTGTTGCTGGTGAACTGCAACGGCACGGTCGTCAACGCCAACACCATCGCCCTGGAGACCTTCGAGTCCCCCGGCACCGCCCTCGTCGGCCGCGGTCTGCTCGACCTGCTGCCCTCCTTCGACTCCAAGCGGATCCCCGGCTCCATGCGGCGGCCCGAGGAGGGCGAGGAGGGCGGCAGGACCAGGCCGACCAGGATGGTCGCGCGGCGCACCGACGGGACGGAGTTCCCGGTCGAGGTGACCAGCGCCAACCTGGAGGACGGCCGGACCCCGTACGCGGACCCGTACGAGCACCACTACACCGGTGACGAGCTGCTGATGCTCGTCGTCCGGGACCTGACCGGCACCGTGGACACCGAGGCCGAGCTCGCCCGCCAGCAGCGCCAGACCGAGATGATCCTGCGCGCGGCGGCCGAGGGCGTCGTGGGGGTGGACACCGAGGGCGGCATCGTCCTGGTCAACCCGTCGGCGGCGCAGATCCTCGGCTACCGCGCCGGTGACCTCGGCGGCCGGAAGCTGCACCCGCTGCTCCACCACTCCCGGCCCGACGGCTCGCCGCTGCCGTACGAGGAGTCGCCGCTCGCCGACTCCCTGCGCTCCGGCCGCAAGCACCGGGTGCGCGGGCAGGTGCTGTGGGCCAAGGACGGCCGGGCGGTGCCCGTCGACCTGACGACCGCGCCGGTCCGGGACGGGGACCAGCTCGTCGGCGCGGTGATGACCTTCACCGACCGGCGGCAGCAGGACGCCCTGACCGCCCGGCACGCCCAGCTGCTCGCCGTGCTCGGCGAGTCGCTGCGCGGCCCGCTGGAGCAGCTGCGGGGCGAGCTGGGCACCCTGGCCGCCGACCCGGCCGGCCAGCTGTGGCCCGAGGCCAACCAGATCCTGCACTACCTCACCGCCGGCTACGCACGGATGACGACGCTGGTCGACAACGTGCTCCGCTACCAGCGGCTCGACGAGGGCAGCGAGCGGCTGGAGCTCAAGACCGTGGAGCTGGACGCCGTCGTGGCGGCCGGTGTGGAGGGCGCGATCGAGCTGATCGGCCCGGGGCGCGCCCAGTTCGCGGTGCACGCCCCGCCGATCGAGGCCGAGGTCGACCCGGAGCGGCTGGCGCAGGCGCTCGCCCACCTCGTCGCGGACGTGGCCGGGGTCGACGCCACCGGCAACGCCCCCGCGGGAGGCTCCGGCGACTCGACGATCGTGGTCGCCGCCGCGCAGCGCGGCGAGGTCGTCCGCATCGAGGTGCGCGGCCCGTACGCCGGGGGCGACCCGGTGCACGAGCCGATCGTCCGCGGCATCGTGCGGCGGCACGGCGGTGTGCTGCAGACCCACGAGGTGCCGGGCGCGGGCGGCAGCGCCTATGTCCTGGAGGTGCCGATCGCCGCCGGGGGCGCCCCGGCGGCGGAGCGCGCCACGGACCGGGACCGCGAGAACGCGACGACCGTGATGCCGGTGCCGAAGGAGCGGGCACGGGGCACCGGCGGGGCGCAGGACGCCGGTACGGGCGCCCCGGACGCGCCGACGGGCGGCCGGACGGCTTCGTTCCTCGGCAACGGAGCGCCCTCGGGCGCGGTGGCCGACGGCCGCCGGCTCGGGACCCCCGCCGGCACACCCGCCGCCCCCGCCGGGGCGGACGCCGCGGCACCGGGCGGACGCCGCCGGGCCCGCCCCGCGGCGGAGATCCCGGGTGGCCCCGCCGCGCCACAGGCCCCGGCCGCGGGCATCCCCGTCGACACGGACACCGCCGGCACCGGCGAACCCGGCGGTCTGATCGGTCCGCCCGACATCATCGGCCCGGAGGCCGCGAACGTCCCCGCCCCGGCACCGGTCCCGGAGTCCACGGCGGGCCGGGTCGCCCGTCCGGCGCTGCCGTCCGGCGCCGTCCCGCAGGCGCAGTCCGCCACGCCCGACGGCGCGCCCGCACCCGGCGCATGGGGTGCCGACGCACAGCCGGAGGGCGCTCCGGTCCCCGGTCAGGGCGCGCGGATCCCGGGTCAGGCGACGCCGGACAACGGTGTCCGCCCCACCGGGCGCCGCCGCGGACGGCCCAGCCCGGCCGAGTCCGCGCCGGGCGACGCCCCGCAGTCCGGCCCGGAGGGCGCCGCTGCTTCGGGCGCCCCGCAGTCGGGCCGCCGGGCCCGGCGCGGCGGCGACGGTTCGTACGGTGCGCTGGCCACGGCCGCGGAGGGGCAGCCGGGTCCGGACGGCGGGGACGAGCGCTTCGCCGGGCCGAACGGGCCGTTCCCGGGCGGGCCGAACGGCGCGACGGTCCCACCGCAGGGCACCGGCCGCCGCGCCCGCCCCGCGCTGGAGGCCCCCGGCGCGGCACCCACCGGCACCGCGCAGAACGGCCGCGCGCTGCCCGCGCTGCCCGCGGCACCCACCGGACAGGACCGCGGCGACAGCTGGGTGGCCCCCGCCGGCCGGCCGCAACTCGGCCCCGCCCAGGCCCAGCTGCCCCCCGGCGCCACCGGCCCGGCCGCCGCTCCCGGCGCACCGGCCGAGGGCGGTGCGCCCGCGCCGCGGAACGCCCCGTTCGCCACCGGTGCCCCGGTGCCCCCGCAGGGCACCGGCGGCCGGATGACCGGCCCGCCGGCCGCGAACGGCGCACCCGGCGGCCGGCTCGCGCTGCCCGCGGCGGGCGGCGGAGCTCCCGCCGCTCCCGGGAACGCCGTCCCCGGCAACGGGCCCGCCGCGGACGCTCCCGGTGCTGCCACTCCCGGTGCGGTGCCCGCCGACGGAGGCCCGTACGACGGTGCTCCGGCCGGACCGCAGCAGACCTACGGCACAGGCGTGCCCCACCAGGCACCGCCCCCGGGGCAGCCGGCCGGCCGCCGCGCACGGCGGGCCCTGGCCGACGCCTCCGACCGGCCGCTGCCCGACACCGACGGCTCCGGCACCGGCGCAGGCGCAGGCGCAGGCGCAGGCGGCCAGGGTCTCGCCCTGCCCCCGGCGGCGGCCGACCGGCCGGGTCCGGGTACGTCTGCGCAGGCCGCTCCCGCGCAATCCGCCCCGGCACAGCCCGCCACGGCACAGCCCGACGTCGCACCGCCGGCCCCTACACCGTCGGCCCCCGCGCAGGCGGCTCCGGTGCAGTCGGCCCCAGTGCAGTCGGCCCCGGTGCAGTCGGCCCCGGTGCAGCCCGCCGTGGCCCAGCCCGGCACCGCGCAGCCCGGCGCCGCGCAGCCCGGCGGCGCCCCGGCCGCGCCCGCACAGCCCGGCGCAGCACAACCCGGCGCAGCGCAGGCCGGTGCAGCGCAGGCCGGTGCAGCGCAGGCCGGTGCAGCGCAACCCGGCACCGCACAGCGCGGAGTGGCACAGTCCGCCGCCGCCCCGGCAGGAACCGCCCCGGCAGAAGCCGCCCCGGCGGGAGCGGCACAGCCCGGCGCATGGTCCGCCGCCGAACACGGGCGGCCCGACGCCGCGTCGGTGGACCCGGAGCCCACACCCCCGCAGCCGCACCCGCTGCCCACCGGCCGCCGGCGCGGCCGGCCCAGCCCGGCCGAGGAGCAGCAGGCCCCGGCCGCCGCCGGCCCGCAAGAGGGAGCGCCCGCGCAGGGCGAACCCGCCCCGGCCATGCCGGGTCAGGCCGGCCCCGGGCAACCCGCCGCCGCGGACCCGCAGTCGGCGCCACCGGCCGCGAACGCCCCGGCCGCCTGGGACGGGACCGGGGCGCCCGGAGCCTCCCCGGGCCTGCCGCAGCAGCCGGCCGCGGAGGCCGCTCCGGAACAGCAGCCGTACGCGGCCCGCTCCGGTCCGCCCGCGCCGCGCCGGATCCAGGCGTCCCAGCCGCTGCCCGCGGAGTCCCAGTCCGGCGAGGCGGTCCCGCAGTCGCGGGCGATCAGTGTGCGCACCCTCGGCCAGGGCGTGCCGTTCGCCCAGCAGATCGCCGAACAGCAGCGGCCGCAGGCGCCCGCCCCGGCCCCCGGCCAGACGTCGGGCGGCTCCGGTCGGCGGCGCAAGCTGGCCGCGCCGCCGGAGGGCGCGCGCACCGCGCCCGCCGAACAGGCCACCGCCCGCCCCCGGGACGGGCAGCAGCAGCCGCGGCTGCTGGACACCAACGGAGGCAGGGCCTACGCCATCGGCGCACCCGACGAGGGCGCCGAGGGCCCGGAGCCGCTGGACGGACCGAACGGCGCCGTGGACGTCACCGACTCCCAGGCCGCGCCGCCGATGGACGACGAACTGCCGCCGGAGCCGCTGGACAATCCGCGCCGGCTGCTGGTCTGGCCCGCGCCCGACGGCGCCACCCAGCAGGCGCTGAGCGAGCGCGGCTACCGTCCGGTGGTGGTCAACTCCCGCGAGGAGGTGGACGCGCAGATCGCCGCCTACCCCGCGGCCCTGTTCGTCGACCCGCTGACCGGGCCGATCACCCGGACCGCGCTGCAGTCGCTGCGCACGGCGGCGGTGGCGGCCGAGGTGCCGGTCCTGGTGACGGCGGGCCTCGGCCAGGCGACGCGGGAGGCCGCGTACGGCGCCGACCCGGCGGTGCTGCTGAAGGCCCTCGCCCCGCGCGACAGCGAACAGCACCCGCCGCGGGTGCTGCTGATCGAGTCGCAGGAGGCCATCGCGCGGGCCCTCACGGCGACGCTGGAGCGGCGCGGCATGCAGGTCGCGCACGCCGCGTCCGACGCCGACGCGGTGACACTCGCGACGCAGATGCGGCCCAACCTGGTCGTGATGGACCTGATGCAGGTGCGCCGCCGCCGCGCCGGGGTCGTCGACTGGCTGCGGGCGAACGGCCTGCTCAACCGCACCCCGCTGGTCGTCTACACCTCGGCGGACATCGACCCGGAGGAGCTGCCGCGGCTCACCTCGGGCGAGACGGTGCTGTTCCTCGCGGAGCGCTCGACCAGCGCCGAGGTGCAGGGCCGGATCGTGGACCTGCTGGCGAAGATCGGCACCAACTGACCCCCGGCCCGCACGGACACCAACCGGCCCCCGGTCCGCACCGACCGACCTGCCGGTCCACACCGCCTGACACCGGTCCGCACCGACCGACGCCCCGGGCCCCGCGCCCGGGGCACGCTCACCGCATGCGACGGGGGCCGGGCGCACACCGCCCGGCCCCCGTCGGCCCGTCGTCGTCCGTACCCTCGCCGTCCGTGCCGTCGTCGTCCCTGCCGACGTCAGAGTTCGGTGACGTCCAGGTCGCCGTCGGCGTACTGACGGCGCAGCACCTTCTTGTCGAACTTCCCGACGCTCGTCTTCGGCACCGCCCCGAGGACGGCCCAGCGCTCCGGCAGCTGCCAGCGGGCGACGCGCTCCACGAGGAACGCCCGGAGCTCCTGGTAGTCAGCGGTCGCGCCCTCCTTCAGCACCACCGTGGCGAGCGGCCGTTCGCCCCACTTGTCGTCGGGCACGGCGATCACGGCCGCCTCGGCGACGTCCGGGTGGGACATCAGGTGGTTCTCCAGCTCGACCGAGGAGATCCACTCGCCGCCGGACTTGATGACGTCCTTGGCCCGGTCGGTGAGGGTGAGGTAGCCGTCGGGGGTGATGGTGCCGACGTCGCCGGTGCGCAGCCAGCCGTCCTCGCTGAACTTGTCCTCGGGGCGCAGCGGTTCACCCGAGGCGCCGCCGTAGTAGGCCCCGGCGATCCACGGCCCGCGGACCTCCAGTTCTCCGGCGGACTCGCCGTCCCAGGGCAGGAACGCGCCGTCCGGCCCGGTCAGCCGCGCCTCGACGGAGGCGGGGAAGCGGCCCTGGGTCAGCCGGTAGCCCCACGCCTCCTCGTCGGTGACGCCGGCCGGCGGGTGGGAGACCGTGCCCAGCGGCGAGGTCTCGGTCATGCCCCAGGCGTGGACGACGCGGATGCCGTGCCGCTCCTCGAAGCCCTTCATCAGTGAGGGCGGACAGGCCGAGCCGCCGATGATGACGTTCCGCAGACAGCTCACATCGCGTCCGCGGGCGTCGAGTTCGGCCAGGAGCCCGCTCCAGATGGTGGGGACGGCGGCGCCGGCGGTGGGCCGTTCGGCCTCGATCATGTCGGCGAGCGGGGCGGGCTGCAGGAAGCGGTCGGGCATCAGCAGCGAGGTGCCCGACATGAACGCGGCGTGCGGCAGCCCCCACGCGTTCACGTGGAACATGGGGACCACCGGCAGCGCGATGTCCGACGACTTCAGCGCGAACGATTCGGCGGAGTTCAGCTGCATCGAGTGCAGATACACCGAACGGTGGCTGTAGCTGACGCCCTTGGGGTCGCCGGTGGTGCCCGAGGTGTAGCAGAGCGCCGCGGCCTGTCGCTCGTCGACGTCGGGCCAGTCGAACGCGGTCGGCCGCCCGGCGATCAGCTCCTCGTAGTCGTGGACGCGGACCGCGCTGCCGTCCAGCACCGACCGGTCCCCGGGCCCGGCGACGACCACGTGCTCGACCGAATCCAGCCGGGGGAGAACCGGGGCCAGCAGCGGGAGCAGCGAACCGTTGACGATGATCACGCGGTCCGCGGCGTGCCGCACGATCCAGACCATCTGCTCAGCCGGCAGCCGCAGATTGAGGGTGTGCAGCACCGCGCCCATCGAGGGGATGGCGAGGTACGCCTCGAGATGGACGCCGTTGTTCCACATGAGGGTGGCGACCCGCTCGTCGCCGGTCACGCCGAGCTCGTCGCGGAGGGCGTGGGCCAGCTGCGCGGACCGGGCACCGATCTCGGCGAAGCTGCGGCGCTCCGGGGAGCCCTCCGACGTCCAGGTCGTGACCTGGGACCGGGCGTGGACGGTCGAGCCGTGCCGCAGGATGCGGCTCACTGTCAGTGGTACGTCCTGCATCGTGCTCAGCACGGGGGCCTCCCGAAGGCGCGGTTACGCGGCGGTAATCCTGCCGTGATTCTGCGGCCATACCACCGGGTATGTCACTACCTGAGTGAAACCCGTGTCCCGGGTCACTCGCCCGGGCGCCCCAGCTCAGCGGGGTGGGGGCCTCAAGGCTTCTCCTCGTCACGCGCCTCGCTCCCGTGCCCGGCGCCGGAGGCCGGCACCGTGGGCGCGGGAGCGAGGGCTACTGCGTTTTCCGGAGGCAGTCACACCGCCCAGGTGTTCTCCGGGTCGTCAAGCCATGCTCGGTGCCCCTCAGGCGCGACCGTGAGGCCGAAGCGGGTCACGTCGGGAGAGCCCTGGTTGCGCCACCACCTGTACGCCTCGCTCACCTCGTCCCACAGCTGACGAGGGCCCGACTGCCAAACCTGCGCCTCGCCTTCTCCGTCACAGAACATCACGCACGCCCACGACAGATCCTTGCGACTGTAGAACCACACGGGCCGCGAGCCGTCCCGCTTGTCCGCCACAGCCTGGGCGCAATGCGGCACGCGCAGGCCCAGCACGAACGGGAGGTCGGTGTACTTCCCGGTGACGAACTCCGGCTCGTTCACTTCCGTCGTGCTCATGTCCGCGTCACCGAACGCCCCAGCGGCAAGGTATTCGCGGTGGGGAACATGGGGAGCACGCTGCGCGCGGAGCTTCATGAACTCCACGAGCCGGGTGAAGCGTCCGGATGCCTGCCCGTTCCGCACTCCCAGGCGAGCCACCGCGTCCCCGTTGCCGAAGCCGGTGCCCCACGGGACCACGATCAGCCCACCGGGCCGGGATTGTTCGACCCAGGCCCGGGGGACTTCTCGGAGCCCGACAGTAGCGAGGATGCGGTCGAACGGCCCGCCCGCCCGATAGCCGTCGAATCCGTCCCCGGCGACCACCTCCGGGTACAGCCCGGACCGGCACAGACGCTCCCGCGCATGGGCCGACACGGCAGGGTCGACCTCAATGGTGGTGACGTTGCGAGGTCCCAACCGGTGAGTGAGCGCGCCGGCCGTCTCGCCCGTCCCCGTCCCGACGTCGAGCACGCGCATGCCCTCATCGACCGCCAGGTCCCCCAGCAGGGAGTAGACGACCGAGGGCATGGAAGAGGAACTGGTCGACAGCCTTCCGGGGGCACGGCCCGTGTGCGCGCCGTCGTCCCACTGCGTCACGATCGGAGCGTTGCTGTCGGCCGCCCCGTACCAGGCGTCAGGATCCTCCGTCCTGTCGGTAGGGACGCTGGTCTGCCGCTCCATGTCGAACGGCCAGATCAAGTCAGGCAGGAACGAGGCCCGGTCCACGGCGGCGAAGGTCGGCGCCCAGTCCGACGCCATTGCATGTGTTTCCAGGAGGAACCGCCCCAGCTCCTTTCGGCCGGGGCGGCCCACCTGCGCGGAGTCGAGCATCACTTGCGGTGCGTCCCGTCGCCGGGCGGCGTGGAACCGTCGGGGTTCGGCGGCTCCTCGGGCGGAGTCCAAGGTGTCCCCGGATGCCCGTCGCCGTCGTCTCCACCCTGGGCTGAATTGATCGCGATTCGATCGTTCACAGCATGCTCCTTCGTCTCCAGTGAACAACTCGTGGAATCCGGCGCGGCATCGGCTACCGTGCCGGGACCTTGCCCGCCCCCGCCGGGGAAAGCCGAAGCCTGCGGGAGGGGAGGCTCGGCCTGTCCCTTCACCTCACGGTCTTGCACGCACTACGCAACCGGACGGACACGCACAGCGGTACCGTGTGGCAAGCGCGGGAAATGGAAAGTGTGGAAAGTTCGCCGAAGAACAGGAGCACTCCCGTGAGCGACCGGGCGCCGAACGCTGGGCTGGCCTGCCTGTTGAGCGCGGCGGACTGGACGCAAGCCCAGTTCGCCGCAGCCGTCAACCGCATCGGTATCGAAGCTGGGCGGCCCGTGGGGTGCACGAACTCAAACGTGAACAAGTGGTTGGCCGGAACGATCCCGCGCTCACACCTTCGTCCCCTCATCCTGGAGGCGCTGTCCCGAAAGCTCGGCCGGCCCATCACTCACGGGGAAGCCGGTTTCCCGGGGCCCGTGGCCAATTCGGGCGTTCCGGGTGACGGCGCAGGGGACACTGTGGAGGGACTTGTCTCTACCGGGAGGGCAGACATGGACCCTGAACGGCGCAAGTTCCTCGCCACCAGCCTGTATTCGGCAGCGTTGCCGGTCCCCGCGTTCCGTGAACTGGTCGACCGCGAGGAGGCGAACGCGAACGGTCGGACCACGCGTATCGGTCCGGGCGAAGTCGCCACGGTCCGCACCATGACGGAACGCATCGCGAGCATCCTGGACGAGCTGGGAGGCGCGCACGCGCGGCCCATGGCTGCGGCGTTCCTGGTGAACACCGTTGCCCCGTACCTCCGTGCCGAAGCGCCCGAGGGCGTGAAGCGCTCCATGCTCGCTGCCGCCTCCGACCTGGTGTATCTCACAGGATGGATGGCCATGTACGAGCGTGACCATGGTTTAGGGCAGCGCTACTACCGCCGGGCCCTCGATCTGGCCGGTGCCGCGAACGATCACGTCACCTACTGCCGGACGCTCCGCGGAATGGCACTGCAAGCAGCCAATCTCCAGCACGCGCGTAGGGCTCTCGAACTGGCCGACAGCGCAGCGGAAGCGGCCCCCAAGGCAGGGCCGCGCCTGCAAGCGTTCCTCGTCGGTCAGCAGGCTCACGGGGCCGCCCTCATGGATGACCGGCGCCAAGCGTTCACGCGCCTCAGGGAAACGGAATCGGCACTCTCCAAGGCGGACAACCGGCGAGATGCGATCGGTGGGTACGATCTGGCGGCCTTCTTCTTCCACGTGTCGAGCGTGAACTACGCCCTGGGCGACATCCCCGCATCCGTGCGGGCCATGCAGGACAGCAACAGGGTCCGACCACCCGCCGAACGCCAGGGCCGTGCCCATGCGAACGGCCTGCTCGCGCAACGACAGCTCGAGATGGGGCACCTCGAATCGGCGTGCGACACCTGGGGGAGGTTCCTCGACGACTACGAGGGGTTGTCTTCGTCGCGGGCCGATGAGCACTTCGAGATCATGCGGCGCAGGTTGCGCAGCCACCGGACAAGCCGGGCCGTGCGGGACCTGAGCGAGCGCGCGATCGAGCTCGCCCGGCGCAAGCGCGTCGCGTAGCCGGTACGCGGCGCTCGAACACGGCAGCAGACCGAACCGCTGTACGGCCCGCTTCGGCGTGCTGCTCGGCCCGTCGGGGCCAAGCAAGGCTTGCCCTGCTCCGCCCCCTGCCTCGGTCCACCGGAGGCGGCCCACCCTGAACAGCGCTGGAGCGAGCCGCGTACGGCATGGCTCTCCCTTACTCGATGCAGCCGAACTCGCCGGCGGCGGCAGCGGCAGCGAACGCGGAAAGGGCAGCGCGGCTGAACACCAGCGCGGGCCCGTTCGGGTTCTTGCTATCCCGGACGGCAACGTGCTGGTCATCGATGATGCCGCACTCGACGCACTCGGACTGCGCGGCGGACGCCGAGGACTTCCACCAGGTCACCGGCAGAGTCGCCGCATCACCAATGTGGCTCATGTGTTGCACTCCCCTTGTCTCTGCAATCCAATCTGGCTCGTCTACCGACACCGCACACCACGCAACCGCTCGAACGGGTCCCGGTAGACGCCCAGCTCTTCGCCATCTCAATGTACAGAGCCGAATCAAGGCTCTCGACGTAAACGTCATCGAGGTCTGCGTTTCCCTCGAATCCGAGCACCGAGAAGGAGCCCATCTGCCCAAACAAGCACACAGGAAACGCCCCCACACTGCCGTCTATGGCCGTGCGGGGGCGCGTTCTGCTGTCCTTCGCTGCCTGCCCATCCGCAGGTCCAGCGCGCTTCAGATGGCGTTGTACTCGGTGGCACAGACCTCGGCCACGAACGCGGCGAACTGATCCGGGGCAAAGAGAAGCACTGGCCCCGCAGGGTCCTTGGAGTCTCGTACAGCCACACGACTATGGGTCGGCCGGATGTCGGCCACCTCGACGCATTGTGACTGGTCGGAGCCGCTGTAAGAGGACTTGAACCAGGCAGCTCCAGGCAAGTCGGCAGCACGGACCGCGGCCGTCTCAGGCATGTGGTGTTCCCTTCATGTACTTCTTGATCAGATCGCGGGATTGGTCGGAAGGAAGAGCGGATTCACAGACGGCATCGAACACTTCCGTGAACGCGGTCACGTCTTCCGAGTCTTCGAGGAAGACGCCACCCCGGGTGTGGTCAACCGTGACCAGGGACGGCCAAGGTCTACGGAAGTCCATGATCGTCATGTTGCTGGTCAAGCCCGAGTGAATGGGGGCGTCCAGTGGCATAACCCGAAGTGTGACGTTCTCTCGCTCCGACATGTCGAGCAGACTGAGAAGTTGGTCGCGCATCAGGTCGGACGCCGAGCCCGCCCGCGGATATAGCGCGGACTCGTCAATCACCGTACGCAGTTCAGTAGGCCCAGCAGGTCTGGTCAGGATCTCCTTACGAGCCTGCCTCACCTGCACAAGCGCTGTAGCGGTTCGCTGTGTGGCAGCGCGAGGCGAGCTTGAGATGATCGCGTGCGCATACGCCGGTGTTTGGAGCAGAGCAGGGATGAGCTGCGGGAAGTAGCAGCGGATCAATACCGCCTCGGACTCGAGCGCGATGCTGTCTGCGTAAGTCCTCGGCAGGATGTCAGCGTAGGCAGCCCACCATGCCCGGTGGCCGGAGTTGATGACGCCGGCCACCTCCGCAAGGGTCTCCTGGTGCGCAACACCGTACGAGCGCAAGAGGGTTGATACCTCTTCGGCTTTGATCTGGTACTGACCGGTCTCGACGCGGCTGAGTCGCGTGTTCTCCCACCCGAGAGCGTTTGCAGCCTCCGCGAGGGTACGGCCGGACTCCTTGCGGTAGCGGCGCAGCAACCCTCCAAGTCGCCGCCTGAGGACCGGCGGTGATGTCTGTGCAGAGGCCATGTGTGGATTCTGACACAACGTTGCGAGGCGCAGGCAGAGCCGCGAAGGGAACTCACGTTCCAAGATTCCTGCGGTCTCTTCTTGCAATGTTGCGGAGTCGGCACAGATAGGAGCATGGTGGTAGCAAGGTCGCGCTGAGCAGTCATCAGCTCACGATCTGTTGATCACGCATGGTCATGCGCGCCCAGCCCAAGGGCGCCCGCCAGTCACCCCGCAAGCAGAGGGATGCCGATGATCGAGCCACAGTGGGACAGACCCCCCGCCTGTCACCCACCGCCCTTGGGGCCGCCTCCCATCCTGGTGTTGAGCGGCGAGGCCCAAGCGGCCAGAGCTGCACGCGAGTTCGTACGTGAGTTCATCGCTTACCACGCGCCAGGCGCACCTGATGCCCACGTTGACTCCGTCGTCCTGGTCACCAGCGAGCTGGTGACCAACTCGATCAGGTACGGGACCGAACCGGGCGACTCTCTCGCCTTGATCCTCACGGTGACGGCCGACCGGGTCCGCATCGAGGTCCACGACCCGGTGCGCAGGCACCCGCACTTAAAACCGGAGTCCGAGGAACGGCAGCGTGGACGCGGGATGTTCATCGTGGACCGCCTCGCGAAGTGGGGCGTGGACGAGCGTCCGTTCGGAAAGATCGTCTGGGCGGAAGTGAGCAGGTGACCAGCCCAACGGCACCGCTGCCGGGAGCCGACTTCGTAGCGCGCGTCACGGTCGCCACGTGGCTCCTCGCCCCGCCCCATGGGCTCCCCTCGCCCATCCTGCTCGTCACGCATCCCGAACCACAGGAGCGGGAAGGCTCCGCCGGCATCGACTCGGGCATGCGCGCCATCGCCGCCGGCCTGGGGCTGACACCGCCCAACGAGTGCGTGACCACCTCGGGCAGCCGACTCGTCATGCGCCGCGACGCGGTCGCACTCGACTACGGGCACGACGACTACCTGCTCCGCGTCCCGCCTCCCGGCGCACAGTGGCGCAGGGCCGCCCAGGCCGCAGGAGTCGGCATCACGCTGGGGCTCGACCCCCTGCCGGCCGGCTCGTCCCAGTGGCAGACGAAGGCCTACTTGTACCGCGCCACCCAGGCCGGGCGCGTCCTCATCGGCGTCACCGGAGTCCGCACCGGCCCCGGAGGGGCCGGGCCCGCAGCGCCCTGTTGTGCCCCGTTCATCCTCTGAACCACCCCGACCGGCCTCGGGGGTGACGGCCACCGGACAGCACCGCCACCCCCGAGGCCACCACAGATCACCCAGCCAACCGAAGGGAACGCCCATGACCGCCAACGCCTTACCCGGCGTCAAGTCCGTGGAGTGCGAGATCACCGGCACCTGCCAGCTCAGCTGTACGCACTGCTGCACCGGAAGCAGCCCGCAGACGCCCTCCGGCGCCATGACCGCCGAGCACTGGTCCGAGGTCATCGCCGATATCGCCGAGCTCGGCATTCCGATGGTCCAGTTCATCGGAGGAGAACCGACCCTCTCGCCGAACCTGCCCGCGTTCATCGACCAGGCCCTCGACGCCGGCCTCGGGGTCGAGGTCTATTCGAACCTCACGCACGTCCGGGCCTCGCTGTGGAACTCCCTCAACCGCAAGGGTGTCTGCCTCGCGACCAGCTACTACAGCGACGACACCCAGCAGCACGAGCAGATCACCCGCTCCCGCGGCAGTCTCCAACGCACCCGCGCCAACATCCGCGAAGCCGTCCGCCTCGGCATCCCGATGCGCGCCGGCATCGTCGAGGTCATCGACGGGCAGCGAGTCGACCAGGCGGCAGCCGACCTGCGCCAGCTCGGCGTCAAGCGCATCCAGATCGACCGCGCGCGGAAGGTCGGCCGCGCCGCGGACCAGAGCAAGACCGAGCCCAGCACCGGCGAACTGTGCGGGCACTGCTTCCGCCACCGCGTATCGGTCTCCCCCGACGGGGACGTATCCGGCTGCATCCTCTCGCGCTTCATGATCGCCGGGAACGTCCGCGAGCAGCGCCTCGCCGAGATCCTGCACAGCGACCGGTGGGCCGAGCTCGCCGCCACCGTGCCCGAGCCGAGCGCCGGCGGATGCCCGCCGGACGACTCGAGCGACTGCAATCCTGCCAACACGACCGCGTGCAACCCGAAGTACTCCTTCGTCCCCGCACCCCTGCCTTCCGGAGCTACGCGTGAACTGGTCTGACGCCGCCATCGGCCTCGCCGAAGCCACCACCCACCGTCATTCCCGATGGCGCGGGCCCGTCGCCACGACCCCGCGGCACGAGTTCATCCCCCGCTGGTGGGAACGGGGCCCCGAAGGGTGGGAACTGCACGACGGGCAGAGTGACCCCGAGGCGTGGCAGCGCGCCGCGTACCGCGACGCCTCGCCCGTCACCCGCGTAGGACAGTGGCACGCCGACCGGGCCGACCCTGGCGACCGGCCGAAGGGCCGCCCTACGTCCTCGGCCACCCTGCCCAGTCTGGTCGTGAAGATGTTCCAGCACGCCCGCATCGATGACGCCGACCATGTGCTGGATGTGGGCACCGGTAGCGGGTACGGGGCCGCCCTCGCCGCCCGACGGCTGGGCGACGAGCAGGTGACCAGCGTGGACGTCGACCACTACCTGGTCGCCGCAGCCCGGGAACGACTCGCGCACGCGGGCCTGAACCCCACGGTGGAGGCACTCGACGCCACCGGCGATCTCCCCTTCGACCCCGATTCGTTCGATCGGATCGTGGCCACGGTCGCTGTGCGGAAGGTACCCGCGAGCTGGCTCACCGCGTTGTGCTCCGGTGGCCGGCTGGTGACCACCCTGGCGGGCACGTCACTGCTCGTGACGGCGGAGAAGGACCCCGACGGAGGCGCCACGGGCCGTGTGGAGTGGGACCGGGCCGGATTCATGCACGCTCGTTCCCACAGCGACTATCCGCCCGGTGCGGAGAACGTGCACACCATCGCGAAGAGCACCGACGGCGACGAGGTGTGCGTCGGCCAGTACCCGGTTGTCGACGTGGCGAACGCGTGGGACCTGTCGAGCATGCTCGAGCTCACGGCGCCCGGGATCGAGCACGAGTACTGGGAGCACGGCGAGGAACGCGGTGCGATCATGGCGCACCCCGACGGCTCGTGGGCCCGCGCCACCTCGGTGGGCGACTCGTGGCCGACGGTCCACCAGGGCGGACCACGGCGCCTGTGGCCCCTGCTCGACGCATGCCGTAGCCACTGGCTCACCCATGGCGAGCTACCGGTACGGGGCGCGCAGGTCTTCATCAAGCCGGACGGGACGACGATCATCGCCCGGGGCGACTGGCATGTGAAGCTGAGCTGATCACCTCACTGAGGAAATGCCCAGCGGCCGTCAGGCCGCTTGGCCGATCTCCGGGTCGTCGCGCAGTTTCGACAGGGCCCGGGAGACGGCGCTCTTGACCGTGCCGACCGAGACCCCCAGCAGCTCGGCGGTCTGCGCCTCGCTCAGGTCCTCGTAGTAGCGGAGGACGACCATGGCGCGCTGGCGGTCGGGCAGCCGGAGGATCGCCCGCCACATCGCGTCCCGCAGCACCTGGTGCTCGGCCGGGTCCGGGGCCGGGGCGGTCTCCCGCTCCGGGAGGTCGTCGCAGGCGAACTCGTCGACCTTGCGCTTGCGCCACTGCGAGGTCCGGGTGTTCACCAGCGCCCGGCGGACGTACCCGTCGAGCGCCCGGTGGTCCTCGATCCGCTCCCACGCGAGGTACGTCTTGGTCAGCGCGGTCTGCAGCAGGTCCTCCGCGTCGCACGGGTTGGCGGTCAGCGAGCGGGCGGTGCGCAGCAGCACCGGTCCGCGGGCTCGCACGTACGACGAGAACGACGGGTACACGGCAGCCGACGAGAAGGACGGATACACGGCAGCGGATGCGCTGGTGCAGACAGGCGTGGTCATGCGCACAACGCTAGGAGCGAGGGAGGTGTGCGGGGATCGGCCGGAGGTGCCGAAGGGGGATCAGCCTCAGGTTGTACGGTCGCGGCGGCTCCGACCTCCCTCAGGTGGAGGTCCGGGCGGCCGGAGTCGGGGACCGGCGCGCCGGGTGGACTCCGGCCGGGCGGAGGGGTCGGCGGCCCGGGGTCACTCGATGACCGCGACGGGCGCGTCCACCATATTGCGGTCGATCTTCATCGTCACCCCGCCGTACTCCTCGGTGACGTTGCCCGCGTACTGGTGGATCCGGCGGTGCGGGGTCCAGGCGTCGTCGGCGAGCGACGGCTCGTCCTCCACTGATCCCGGGATGTCCCAGCGGGCGAACCACATGATCTCGGGGAGGTCCTGCACGCCGGACGCCCGCAGGGTGTCCATGTGCCGCACGCCGGAGGTGGAGCTGCTGTAGAAGCCCGGCAGGAAGCCCTGGCGGCGGACCTCGTTGTTCCAGCCCTGGACGAAGGAGAGCGTGGTGTCCGCGCACTCGGGGTCGTTCTGGTCGTACGCCTCCATGTCGAGGTAGATGGGGCTGTTCTCCCGCATGCCGAGGGCGACGGCGCTCAGCACCGCGTCCCGCCCCTCCTCGGCGCCCTGGTACCAGGGTTCGGCGTCGATGATCACGTTCTGCTTGCTGCCGCTGTGCACACAGGGGGACTGCGACCCGACGTACAGCGGCAGGATGCTCCAGCCCTCGTCGTGCACGCTCCGCACCCAGCGCGGCCCCAGGTTGACCTGCTGTTTGCAGGCCCGGCCCCGGCCGCCGATGTAGACGCCGACGGCCCGGTACTGGGACTTCCGCCAGGCGCTCATCGCGCCCAGCGACGGGGCCTCGCAGGTGTCGAACCCCCGGCCGGTGAAGACCTCCACCTCCGGCGCCAGCGGGTCCCCCTCGTCGGCGCCGTCCTTGGACGCCGCGGGTCCGGCAGCGCCGTCCTTGGCCGCCGCGGCCGGCCCGCCGAAGAGCCCGCCGAGGATCGCGGCCAGCGCCATCAGCAGCGCGGCGGCATATTGAATGATCTTCGTTCGTCGTCCCATACGGGGAGTGAACGATCCGCGGGACCTGAAGCACCGTCAGACACGCGACACCGGAGCCCGATGTCAGCCGTCCGTACCAAGCACCAGCCCCGAGGTCGGAACCCCCGTTCCCGCGGTCACCAGGGCCCGCGCGGCGCCCGGCACCTGGTTCACGGCGGTTCCCCGGAGTTGCCGGACCGCCTCGGCTGTGCCATTCATCCCGTGCAGATACGCCTCGCCGAGCTGGCCGCCGTGCGTGTTGACCGGCAGCGCCCCGGAGGCGAGGAACTCCGCCCCCTCCCCCGGGCCGCAGAACCCGTACTCCTCCAGCTGCATCAGCACGAACGGCGTGAAGTGGTCGTAGAGGATCGCCACATCGACGTCCCCGGGCCCCAGGCCGCCGGTCCGCCACAGCTGGCGGGCGACCGCCCCGGCCTCGGGCAGCCCGGTCAGGTCGTCCCGGTAGAAGCTGGTCATCTGCTCCTGGGCACGGCCGGCGCCCTGGGCGGCGGCGGTGATCACCACGGGCGGGTGCGGCAGGTCCCGGGCACGCTCCACGGAGGTCACCACGAGCGCCTGGCCGCCGTCGGTCTCCTGGCAGCAGTCGAGCAGGCGCAGCGGCTCGACGATCCAGCGGGACGCGGCGTGCTCGGCGTGCGTGATCGGCCGGCCGTGGAAGTGGGCGGCCGGATTCGTCGCCGCGTACCGGCGCCCGGCCACGGCGACCTCCCCGAAGACCTCGGGCGTGAGCCCGAACGTGTGGAGGTAGCGCCGCGCGGCCATGGCGACCCAGGAGGCGGGGGTCAGCAGCCCGAACGGCAGCACCCAGCCGAGGGCGGCGCCCTCCGCCGTGGGGGCCCGGTGCTGCACGCCGGAGCCGAAGCGGCGCCCCGACCGCTCGTTGAACGCGCGGTAGCAGACGACGACCTCCGCCACCCCGGACGCCACCGCCAGCGCGGCCTGCTGCACGGTGGCACAGGCCGCCCCGCCGCCGTAGTGGACCCGGGAGAAGAAGGACAGCTCACCGATGCCGGCCGCCTGGGCGACGGTGACCTCCGGGCTGGTGTCCATGGTGAATGTGACCAGCCCGTCGACATCGGACGGTGCGAGCCCCGCGTCGTCCAGGGCCGCCCGCACGGCCTCGACCGCCAGGGTCAGTTCGCTGCGCCCCGAGTCCTTGGAGAACTCGGTCGCGCCGATACCGGCGATGGCGGCCCGGCCGCCGAGGGTGTCACGGCTGCGGAGGCTCACCGGGCACGCTCCGACGGGGCGGGCGGTTCGGGCCGGTTCCGCAGATCCGGCGGTCGCCGCTGGTCCGACGGTTGTGGCTGATCCGGCGGTTGCGGCTGCTCCTGCGGTTGTGGCTGCTCCTGCGGTTGTGGCTGCTCCGACGGTTGTAGCTGCTCCGGCGGGGCGCCCTCGGGCCCGGGCCGCGCCCCCTCCACCGGGGTCCCGTCCGGCAGCTCGACGGTCACGGTGCCGGTCACATGGTGGCCGAGCCCGTTGGCCCCGACGACCCGGACCTCGGCGGTCCCGTCGGCCACGGCGGTGACCGTGCCGCTGAGCACCATCGTGTCCCCGGGGTAGTTGGGCGCCCCGAGCCGGATGGCAATCCTCCGCAGCCGCGCCCGGGGCCCGAAGTGGTCGGTGATGTACCGGCCGACCAGGCCGTTGGTGGTGAGGATGTTCATGAAGATGTCGGGCGAGCCCTTCGCGCGGGCCGCCTCGGCGTCGTGGTGGACGTCCTGGAAGTCGCGGGAGGCGATCGCCCCGGCGACGATCAGGGTGCGGGTGACCGGCACGGTCAGCGGCGGCAGTTCGTCACCGGCGCACGGGCCGGCGGTGGCACGGACGGTCACACGGACTCCTTCGTCGGCGGTGCGGCTACGGGGCCGGGGACGGCGGGATGAGGGCCGGGTCCTGATTCCGGGGCCTGTTTCCGGGTGGTGGTGCCGGGGGGGCCGGGTGGTGGCGCCGGTTCCGGAGCGGTGTCCATGGGACGGCGGGGCGTCGGTTGGACCGCGGGGCATCGGTCTTCCCCGAGCGGCGTCGTCGCACGGCGCGGGCCCGGGTCCGCGCCGTCACCGCGCTCCGCGGCCGTGCCCCACCGCCCGGAACACGGGCAGGGTCAACTCCTCGTCCGCCTCCAGGAACTCCAGCTCGACGGGCATCCCGACGCGCACCTCGTCGTACGGCACCCCGGTGATGTTGCTGATCATCCGCACGCCCTCCGCCAGCTCCACCAGGGCCACCGCGTAGGGCCCCGCCCCGCCGGCCGCCCCACCGGTCGCCGTTCCGGTGCCCCCTGCGGGCTGCGCGGAGAAGGCGGGGAACGGCGGGTGGTGCATCACGACGTACGAATAGACGCTCCCGGCGCCCGACGCCGCCACGGTGTCCCACTTCCCGGAGCCGCAGCCGTTGCAGCCGGGCAGCCAGGGGAAGCGCAGTGCCCCGCAGTCGGTGCAGCGCTGGACGAGCAGTTCACGCCGGGCTATCCCGTCCCAGAATCCCTGGTTGTCCGCGTTGATCACCGGGCGGGGGCGGCGGGCCGGTGGCGGCGCCTTCCGGACGGGCGCGTACTTGAGGACCCGGAACCGGTGGGTGCCCGCGAGCTCGCCCCCGGCGCGGATCTCCATCCGGGTGGTGATGAAGTGCCCGGTGCCGAGCTTGGTGGTCTTCCGCGGCGACACCGCCTCGATGACGGAGTCGTAGCCGATCAGGTCCCCGGGGCGGAGCGGACGCAGATATTCCTGCTCGCAGTCGGTGGCGACGATCGAGGTGAACCCGGCGTCGTCGAGCAGCGCGAACAGCTCGTCGAACACGGTGGAACGGCCCTGGTGCCCGGAGAGCCCCGCCATGGTCCACGCCTGGAGCATGGCCGGGGGCGCGACCGCCGGATAGGCGGCGCCGGTGTCGCCCATCGCCTC
This sequence comes from Streptomyces sp. NPDC002055, assembly GCF_040296705.1. Classification (NCBI taxonomy): domain Bacteria; kingdom Bacillati; phylum Actinomycetota; class Actinomycetes; order Kitasatosporales; family Streptomycetaceae; genus Streptomyces; species Streptomyces sp. NPDC002055. The sequence goes on along the minus strand of NZ_JBEOXS010000077.1, from coordinate 3,966 downwards.
GCACCAGTGCCGGATCATCGGCTCGTTGACGAGGTCCCGGCCCTCCCCGCCGACCGTCGCCGGACGCCCCACGTAGGCCACGAGCCGCTGATGGAGCTCGTCGGGCGGCGCGGCGCGCGCTCTGTGCCCACCCGTGCCGTCGGAGACCTCGGCACACTCGACGCCCTTGCCGTCACCGGCACTCCGCTCGGTCACCGCCCACCCCTTCCCGGCCGCCGCGTACCCGAGAAACGCGTTTCTGACTGTCCGTCAGATACTGGAGAGTGTCAAGGGCGGGGTCAGCGGCTGCGACGGGTGACGACGTCGGACGATGACGTTCCTACGCGTACGCCAACTGCCAGCTCCTCGCCCGCTCATCCAGGTCAGCGACTGCCCGTGCGCCGTTCCGCGACAGCGCCCGCGCCTGCCGCCGCATCCCCGACACGGCGTCCACGGCCCGAGCCGAGCGCACCCCCTCCAGCAGATCCAATGACTGCCCCCACGTGTGACACGCCTGCTCGATGTGCCCCTGCGCCGCCTGCTGTTCGGCCTGCGCCGCGATCGTCAGTGCGTTGATCCGCTGCTGGGCGACGCTCCGGCCGCGTGCGGCTGCCGCGTAGTGGCGCTCGGCATTCGCGTGGTCGCCCAGCGCCTTCAGCGTCTTCGCGCTGTGCGAGGAGACGCATGCCCGGGCGGACCCCCACAGCGCCGCCCACCTCGGGAGCGCGGCCTCCTCACCACGCAGCACCAAGTCCTGCGCTTCCTTCGTCTGGGCGACGGCCTCGCGCCCACGCCCCGCGACTGCCAGGGCCCGGGCCCGGGTGACGGCGAACATGGCCTCGGTCGCCGGGTCGGCCTTCCCCTTCACCCGGGAAAGCGCCGCCTCGGCGAGGGCGAGCGTGTGCTCCGGCCGTCGGATGTCCATGCCGTTGTGCGCGAGAATCCGCAGGATGAACGCGCTGTGCAGGTCGTCCCCGGCCTCGCGGGTGAGGCTGTACGCCTGCAGGTAGTAGCGCTGCGCGAGCCCGTGCTCGGAGGCGTCGTACGCCTTCCACCCGCACAGGTACGCCACCTCGGCCGCCGCGGACAGCATGGCCGACCGGTCCTGATCGCTCGCGAACTCCGCGCGGCACAGGGCGGCGACATCGCTGGTGAGGTACTGCACGACGGCGGACCGGCCGTGTTGTCCGCCGTGCCGCTCGTCAATGGCGGTGTACAGGGCGGTCATGTCCCGCACCGCCTCGATCTCGGCCCGTCCGGTCCGACGGCGGCCGGCACGGGCGCGCTCCTGGTACTCGATCGCTTGCTCGGCACCGAGGGGCAGCCCGGCGGCGGCAACGGAGTAGACGGCGGAGGTGAGGAGTTTTCGGCGTCGGATGTCTGCCTCCCCGAGTCGGCACAGCATGTCCACTGGATCGGGCCCGAGACGTAACCCAAGATGCGCATCGGGCCGGTCTGCATCGGCAGGCAGCAGGCCGAGGGTGTGCGGAAGCACCGTCCGGCCGAGCCTGCGGGACAGGGCCACCGCGACATAGGCGGCTGTCTGCGGCTCCGGCCGCTTCCCGCTGACCCAGTGGGCCACCGCGGACTTGTTCGTCCGCAGGGAATCCCCGCACTCGGCAGCCACCGCACGGACGTCGCGGGCCATCTGGTCGTACGTCAGACCGGCCTCGTGCATGGCGTCCTTGAGCGCGTCGTTGCGCACACGTGGTTCATCCACGCTCGGTCACCCTTCCTGAGCAGGGCGTTAAACCCGGTAAACCCATCGGTCCCCACCGGCAGTAGTCGTCCCACCATAGACCGCGTTGTACTCGCCGTACCGACCCATGCACACACGGCAGCCCGGGAGGCCGCGGTGACGTCCGACGAGAGACATGGACCAGCACAACTGGCCACCGATGCGCCGCCAAGCGCAGCGAAACCGATCGACGCGACCACGATTCAGGCCACGATCGACCGCGCCCTGCGGACCGGCACCGGCCGACTCGTCATGGACGAGCTGACCGAGCTGGAGGCACTGCTCCGCGGACACATCAACCTGCTGCTCCCCGACGCCGAGGCCGCCGCCGACCGGCTCTGGCGCGGCAGCCTCACGTGGTACCAGTGCCGGGCCCGGCTCGACGGCATCGGACGCCAGATGAAGCAAAGCCTCGGCGACCGTCCTCTGGCCGCGCACGTCCAGGTGACCCAGCTCGCCCGCGACTGCCAGTGGCTGCTCGTCCACCACCGGCACCGGGAGGGGTCATGACCGAGCGGCTGTGCAACTGGCACCAGGGCCGCACCGGTCAACCCACCCTCATCGCCCTGATCGAAACCGGCAGCGGCCCCGGCGCCATCCTCTACGCCTGTCCCGAGTGCATGCGCATCTACCGGCTCCGGCCCTTCGACCCGGCCAAGAGCGGCGGCCCCGTCTACCAGCGGCGCCGCACCTAGAACCGGGCCCGTCGGCGGCCGGTCCCCCTCGCCGCCGGCGGGTCCTTGCGTGCTCGCGCCTGCCGCCGGCGGGTCCACGGGCACCGAGAGCCGCCGACGGGGCCATGGGCAAGCGGATCCGAAAAAGAGGCTGCACGACGACTTCGGGGGGTCGTCGTGCAGCCTCTCGCCCGCTCCCGCACGGCTGCTGGGAGGCAGCCGATCACCTCGGCCGGGTCATGCGGGCCGGTTCATCGCGCCGGTCACGTCATCCAGGAGAAGCCGGTCACTTCATCTGGGAGAAGTTGACCGTCGCGCCGGTCTGGGACTGGGTGACCGTGGCCGGGCCGGGGCCGACCACACCCGCGGAGTTGTTCTGGTTCGACGCCCCGGCGCCGGTGGAGACCTGCTGGGTCGTGGTGGAGTTGCCGCTGTTGGTGCCCGCCACACCGCTTTCGGCCATGCCGGCGGTGCCGGCATTCGATCCGTTGCCCGCACCGGGGCCGTTGTCGGCCTGCGCCCCGCCAGTGAAGAGCACGGCGGCGAGGGGCAGCGAGGCGACCGCGGCGAGGGTGCGTGCGGTACGGATGCTCGGCATGGAGGTCCTCCAGAAGGGAAGTGCAGGGTGCGGTGAGGCGGTTGGCCGGTGCCTCGGGTACGACGTCGCGGAGGCAAAGGTGCCCATCCGACCACTGCCGAACCGCCCCACCGCACCGATTCGCCCGCAGGCGTGAGGAGTTAGCGGTAAACCTCTCCCGCACCACCCGAACCGGTGCCCCCAGGGCGCTACTTCGGGAAGCGGAAGCCGTCGACGGTCCGGTCGAAGACCGGGCGGTACTTGGTCCAGTCCTCCGCGGGGGCGCTGAGGAAGATCACATACCGGGTGTCGTCGGGGCCGTTGAAGGCCAGCTCCACGGCCCGGTACTTCCGGACCCTGCCGGTGAAGGTGAACTCCCAGTAGCCGGCCCGCTGCCCGCGGAAGGTCGTCGCGTTCATCTGCACCCGCTGGTAGTTCGGGTTGTCGCGGCGCGTCTGCTCCTCCTCGACGTCCCGCCAGTGCTTCAACGGATCGGTCCCGGCGAAGCGGTTCGCCTCGATACGGATCCCCACCAGGCCGGAGGGGTCGACATGGGCGATCTCGCCGTTGCTGGTGGCGGTCCGCTTCCAGTCCTCCGGCACCGGCACGGCCGCGCCGTTGCCCAGCTCGCGGAGCCGGAAGCCGTCGGGCACGGGCGAGGGGGCGGCGTGCGGGGAGCCGCTGGAGCTGCTGGAGCTGCTGCCGGTGGCCGGCGGCGCCGTCGTGTCCCCGGAGGTGTTCACCAGCAGAGCACCGCCGGCGCCCGCCGCCGCGAGGGCGACGACGGCCAGGGACAGCAGTGCCGCCCGCCGGCCACGCCGCCGCGGGGCCCCGCCGGACGGGGCCGTGGCGTCGGGTGCCGAGGCGATGGGCGCCGTCGGCGCCGGGGGAGTCGGCTGATCCGGGACCGGCGCCGCGGAATCCGGAGCCGCGTGGGCCACGGTCCCCGCCGCCGGCACCGGGGGCGTCCCGGCCGGGGTCGCGGAGTCTTGCGGCTG
>NZ_JBEOXS010000076.1:0-31945 GCF_040296705.1 Streptomyces sp. NPDC002055 | reverse complement strand
AGGAGAGCGCAGCGGGCTGCGCCGACGACCGACAACGCAGCGAGCGTGCGTGCCGGACACCTCCGGCCAGGCGGGACTTTCGAAACACGCCCTAGACCGGCCCCATTCTGCCCTGACGGCCGTCCGTGGATTCCTCCGGGACCGCGTCCACCGGACGGGCGGGCGCGGGGATCAGCGGCAGCGGATAGGGCGGGGGAGTGCCCCCGAACTCCGGGCAGAACGCCTGGTGGTCGCACCAGCCGCACAGCTTGCTGCGGCGCGGGCGCCAGTCACCGGTCTCGGTCGCCCGCCCGATCGCCTCCCACAGCGCCAGCAGCTTGCGCTCCACCGCCCGCAGATCCGCCTCGGTCGGGTCGTGGCTGAGGACCTCGCCGCTCCCCAGGTAGACGAGCTGGAGCCGGCGGGGCAGGACTCCGCGCAGCCGCCAGAGCACCAGCCCGTAGAACTTCATCTGGAACAGCGCGCCGGCCGCGTACTCGGGCCGGGGCGCCTTCCCGGTCTTGTAGTCGACGATCCGCACCTCACCCGTCGGCGCCACGTCGACCCGGTCGATGATGCCGCGCAGGGTCAGCCCCGAGTCCAGCTCCGTCTCCACGAACAGCTCGCGCTCCGAGGGCTCCAGCCGCGTCGGGTCCTCCAGCGTGAACCACCGCTCCACCAGCCGCTCCGCGTCCGCCAGCCAGCGCGCCAGCCGCTCCGGGTCCGGCGCCGCGGCCGCCCCCTCGGCGGCCCCCGGGCCGTCCGCGCCCTCCTCGGCGAACAGCTCCACCAGCTCCGGCCGGGCGGCCAGCAGCCGCTCCCACTCGCCCGCGACCATGGACCGGGCCCGCACGGCCGTACGCTCCGCCGCCGGATCGTCGAAGAGCCGCTCCAGCACCGCATGCACCAGCGTGCCCCGGGTAGCCGCCTCGCTGGGCCGCTCCGGCAACCGGTCGATCACCCGGAAGCGGTACAGCAGAGGGCAGGTCATGAAGTCCCCGGCGCGCGACGGCGACAGCGTCCGCGGTCGCTCGGCGGCGGGGTGGTCGGTGCTGGTTCCCATGGCGCACGACCCTACGGCCCGTCACCGACATCCGGACGCATACCATCGACGTCAGACCCCCTCGCACCCCGGACCGCGTGATCGCACCGGACGGAGCGGGGGCCGACACGGACGAGAGGACATCGTGGACGAGAGCGGCGAGAGCGGGAAGCCGCAGAGGCCCCGCGAGACGGGCGGCGGGCTCCTCATGGGCCGGCTCTTCGGGGTCCCTGTCTATGTCGCTCCCAGCTGGTTCCTGGTCGCCGCGCTCATCACCTGGGTCTTCGGCGGCCAGCTGGAGCGGGTCCTGCCGGAGCTGGGGAACCTGCGCTATCTGGTGTCCCTGTTCTTCGCCGTCGCCTTCTACGCCTCGGTGCTGGTCCACGAACTCGCGCACACGGTGGCGGCCCTGCGCTTCAAGCTGCCGGTCCGCCGCATCCAGCTGCAGTTCTTCGGCGGCGTCTCGGAGATCGAGAAGGAGTCCGAGTCACCGGGGCGGGAGTTCGTGCTCGCCGCCGTCGGCCCGCTGCTCTCGCTGGTCCTCGCGGGCGTCTTCTACCTCGGCATGGCCGCCGTCGAACCCGGCACCGTCCCCGGCGTGCTGCTGGCCGGCCTGATGATCTCCAACCTGATCGTCGCGGCCTTCAACCTGCTCCCCGGCCTGCCGCTGGACGGCGGCCGGATGCTGCGGGCCGTCGTCTGGAAGCTCAGCGGCAAGCCGATGACCGGCACCGTGGCCGCCGCCTGGACGGGCCGGGCGCTGGCCGTCGCGGTCCTGGTGGGCCTGCCGCTGCTCACCCACACCGGGGCGCTCGGCACCTCCACCCAGGACCTCGGCGGCGTCGACACCATCACCGACGCCCTGCTGGCCGCCATCCTCGCCGCCATCATCTGGACCGGCGCCGGGAACAGCCTGCGGATGGCCCGCCTGCGCGAACACCTTCCGGAGCTCCGGGCCCGCAACCTGACCCGGCGCGCCGTCCCCGTCGCGTCCGACACCCCGCTCTCCGAGGCGCTGCGCCGGGCCAACGAGGCCGGGGCCCGCGCCCTGGTCGTGGTCGACAGCGACGGCACCCCGGTGGCGGTGGTCCGGGAGGCGGCCATCGTCGGTGTGCCCGAGCACCGGCGCCCCTGGGTCGCGGTCAGCGGCCTGGCCCAGGACCTCAAGCCGGGCATGCGGGTCTCCGCCGAGCTCTCCGGCGAGGAGCTGCTGGACGCCCTGCGCGCCACACCGGCCACCGAGTACCTGGTCGTCGAGGAGACCGGGGAGATCTACGGCGTGCTGTCCACCGCCGACGTCGAGCGGGCCTTCGTCGCCGCCATGGCCCGCCCGAGCGCCTGAGGCACCCGCGCTCCTGAGACCTCGTGCTCCTGAGGCAGGAACCCGGGCCCGAGGTCCCGTGGCCGTTCGGGGTGAGCGGCCCAGGTAGGCTGTTCACATGTCCGAACCGACCGGTGCCGCCCGCCGTCGCGGCCCCTTCCAGGTCGGGGACCAGGTCCAGCTCACCGACCCCAAGGGACGCCACTACACCTTCACGCTCGAGGCCGGGAAGAGCTTCCACACCCACAAGGGTGCCTTCCCGCACGACGAGCTGATCGGTGCTCCCGAGGGCAGTGTTGTCCGTACCACGGGGAACGTCGCCTACCTCGCGCTGCGCCCCCTGCTCCCCGACTATGTCCTGTCCATGCCGCGCGGCGCAGCCGTGGTGTACCCGAAGGATGCGGGCCAGATCCTGGCGATGGCCGACATCTTCCCCGGTGCGCGGGTCGTCGAGGCGGGTGTGGGCTCCGGCTCGCTGAGCACCTTCCTGCTGCGGGCCGTCGGCGACCAGGGCATGCTGCACTCCTACGAGCGCCGCGCCGACTTCGCCGAGATCGCCGCGCAGAACGTCCGCCGCTACTTCGGTGACGACCACCCGGCGTGGCAGCTCACCGTAGGCGACCTCCAGGACAACCTCTCCGACACCGAGGTCGACCGGGTCATCCTGGACATGCTGGCGCCCTGGGAGTGCCTGGACGCCGTGTCCAAGGCCCTCGTCCCCGGCGGCATCCTCTGCGCGTACGTCGCCACCACCACGCAGATGGCGCGCACCGTGGAGGCCATCCGCGAGCACGGCACCTTCAACGAGCCGTCGGCCTGGGAGACCATGGTCCGCACCTGGCACGTCGAGGGCCTGGCCGTCCGCCCGGACCACCGGATGATCGGCCACACCGGCTTCCTGCTCACCGCCCGCCGCCTCGCGGACGGCGTCGAGCCGCCGCTGCGCCGCCGCCGCCCGGCCAAGGGCGCCTACGGCGAGGACTACTCCGGACCGGGCAAGGGCACCGGAGGCTCCGCCGAGCGCGGCTGAGGCCCCGCCCGGCCCGTCCGGACAACCTCCCGGCGCCGCCGCCGACTTCCCCGCGGGGAGTCCGGCGGCGGCGCCGTTTCGGCTCCGCGGCAGGAAGCACGGCCCCGGCCGTTCCTCACCCGGTGTGACATGTGGCACGATGCTGGCCACCCCATCGGCTCCGCTTCCACAGGAGACACCCCGCGTGCAGCCCTCGGCCGGCCCCGAGTCCTTCCCGCCGCCCCGCCCGGATCTCCCGCACACCCGCTCCCGGCCGCTCCACTGGATCGTCACCGGGACCGCGCTCGCCGCTCTGCTGGGCGCCTCGTCGCTGCTCCAGCCCGCCACCGCCACCGCCCGGCCGCCGGTCGCGGTCGCCGCCGCCCCGGCCTCCCCGCAGGCCCCGCTCCCGGCCGCCGGCGGACCGGACGCGGCGAAGGCCCGGTACCCGGTCGACTGCGGCCCGGAGAAGATCCAGGTGATCCGGAAGGGGGCGGCGGACCTCGACGGCGACGGCCGGGCCGAGACCGTGGCCGTGGTGCGCTGCAGCTCCGGCATGGGCACCCCGCCGAGCGGCATCTACGTGCTCGCCCACGGCGCCGGGCGGCCGAGGATCGTGGAGACCTTCCTCGACCCCCGGGAAGGGATGAGCGTCACCGATTTCGCGGTGCGCGGACACACCGTCTCGGCGACCCTGGCCGGCTACTCCTCGAAGGACGTGCCGCGCTGCTGCCCGGACCGGCAGCGAAAGGTCGAATGGCACTGGAACGACGGCAAGTTCGAGCTCGTCGCGCTGCCCGTCGCGGGGAGTGCGTGAGCCGTCACTCGGCGTCGGGGCCGTACACCTCGACCTTGTCCGAAACCCGACGCACGTGGATGCAGTCGCCCGGGCACTCCTTGGCCGAGTCGACCACCTCGTTGAGCAGGGGGAGAGGCACCGGCGTTGTGGCGCCCGGGTCGGCGAGCAGCTCCTCGTCGGTGCCCTTGACATAGGCCAGACCGTCGATGTCCAGCTCGAACACCTCGGGGGCGTACTGGGCGCAGATGCCGTCGCCGGTGCAGAGGTCCTGGTCGATCCAGACCTCGAGGGCGTCGTTCTGTGCGCTCATATCGCCTGCCGTTCTCTGAATACACGAACCAATTGGAGCCAGCCCTGACGGGTGTTGACCGTCCCGACGATACAACCGGTCGCTTTCCGATGTTTGTGGGTGGGTATCCCCCTGGCGTGAGGACGTACGCAAGGGTGAAGATCGGACACACCCCGACCGTCTTTGTGATCTAGGGGTTTCAACCCGCACCTGCCCAGGTAGGGTCAGGAAGCGTCCAGCTCCCCTTGGAGGAGGTGAGGACCGTGGCAGCCCACGACGACGACATCAACCGCGGCATCCGGCCGGGGCGGGGGTCTGAAGACCCTGCCGGCCAGGTTGCCTATCTCGAGCAGGAAATCGCCGTCCTGCGCCGCAAGCTCGCCGACTCTCCGCGACACACGAGGATTCTCGAAGAGCGGATCGTCGAGTTGCAGACCAACCTGGCCGGCGTCTCGGCGCAGAACGAACGGCTCGCGAACACGCTGCGTGAAGCCCGGGACCAGATCGTGGCCCTCAAAGAAGAGGTCGACCGGCTCGCCCAGCCGCCGGCCGGCTTCGGGGTCTTCCTGCAGGCGAACGAGGACGGCACGGCGGACATTTTCACCGGGGGCCGCAAGCTCCGGGTGAACGTCAGCCCCGGCGTCGAGCTCGAGGACCTCCGGCGCGGCCAGGAGGTCATGCTCAACGAGGCGCTCAACGTGGTCGAGGCCATGGAGTTCGAGCGGGCCGGGGAGATCGTCACCCTCAAGGAGATCCTCGAGGACGGCGAGCGGGCCCTGGTGGTCGGGCACACCGACGAGGAGAAGGTGGTGCGGCTCGCCGAGCCGCTGCTGGACGCCACCATCCGCTCCGGTGACGCCCTGCTGCTCGAGCCCCGCTCCGGCTACGTCTACGAGGTCGTGCCGAAGAGCGAGGTCGAGGAGCTCGTCCTCGAAGAGGTCCCGGACATCGACTACGAACGGATCGGCGGCCTGGGCAACCAGATCGAACTGATCCGGGACGCCGTCGAGCTCCCCTACCTCTACCCCGACCTCTTCAAGGAGCACGAACTGCGGCCGCCCAAGGGTGTGCTGCTGTACGGCCCGCCCGGCTGCGGCAAGACGCTCATCGCCAAGGCCGTGGCCAACTCCCTTGCCAAGAAGGTCGCCGAGGTGACCGGGCAGCCCGCCGGGAAGAGCTACTTCCTCAACATCAAGGGCCCGGAGCTGCTCAACAAGTACGTCGGCGAGACCGAGCGGCACATCCGCCTGGTCTTCCAGCGGGCGCGGGAGAAGGCCAGCGAGGGCACCCCCGTCATCGTCTTCTTCGACGAGATGGAGTCCCTCTTCCGGACCCGTGGGTCCGGTGTCAGCTCGGACGTGGAGAACACCATCGTCCCGCAGCTGCTCGCCGAGATCGACGGCGTGGAGGGCCTGGAGAACGTCATCGTCATCGGTGCCTCCAACCGTGAGGACATGATCGACCCGGCGATCCTCCGCCCCGGCCGGCTCGATGTGAAGATCAAGATCGAGCGCCCGGACGCCGAGGCGGCCAAGGACATCTTCGCGAAGTACCTGAAGGCGTCGCTGCCGCTGCACTCGGACGACCTCGCCGAGCACAGGGGATCGCCGGAGGCCGCGGTCGACGGCATGATCCAGTCGGTCGTCGAGCAGATGTACGCGGAATCCGAGGAGAACCGTTTCCTGGAGGTCACGTACGCCAACGGCGACAAGGAAGTCCTGTACTTCAAGGACTTCAACTCGGGCGCGATGATCCAGAACATCGTGGACCGGGCCAAGAAGATGGCGATCAAGGCCTTCCTCGACCACGACCAGAAGGGTCTGCGCGTCTCCCACCTGCTCGCCGCCTGCGTGGACGAGTTCAAGGAGAACGAGGACCTGCCGAACACGACCAACCCGGACGACTGGGCCCGGATCTCCGGCAAGAAGGGCGAGCGGATCGTCTTCATCCGCACCCTCGTCACCGGAAAGCAGGGCGCGGACACCGGCCGGTCCATCGACACGGTGGCGAACACCGGTCAGTACCTGTAAGCGCCGGTCCGGCTGCGGATGCCCTGCTCCCGCTCCGGCGGGGGACCCGCGGGGTGTCCGCAGCCGGTTGCGTTCCCGCACACCCGGGGGTCGTCACCCAGGAGGACCCGGTCGGTTACGCACCGGATCCGAGCAATGACGAAAATGATCTCCCCACCACCGCCGAGGCGTTCTAGGCTCAGGGGTACCGCCGAGTCGCACAGCGCGGGGACGGGCACCGCATACGCATCGGAGAAGCAGCGGTACTTGAGCGCCCACCCCATCCCGGGGCGGCGCCGGGCAAGGAGGGCCGCATGACCGTACGGCGAGTAATGGGCATCGAGACGGAGTACGGGATCTCCGTCCCCGGTCACCCGAACGCCAATGCCATGCTCACCTCGTCCCAGATCGTCAATGCCTACGCGGCGGCGATGCACCGGGCGCGCCGCGCCCGCTGGGACTTCGAGGAGGAGAACCCGCTGCGGGATGCCCGCGGCTTCGACCTCGCTCGCGAGACCGCGGATTCCAGCCAGCTCACCGACGAGGACATCGGCCTGGCCAACGTCATCCTGACCAACGGCGCCCGGCTCTACGTGGACCACGCCCACCCGGAGTACAGCGCCCCGGAGGTCACCAACCCGCGCGACGCGGTGCTCTGGGACAAGGCCGGTGAGCGGATCATGGCGGAGGCCGCCGAGCGCGCCGCCCAGGTCCCGGGCTCGCAGCCGATCCATCTGTACAAGAACAACACCGACAACAAGGGCGCGTCCTACGGCACGCACGAGAACTACCTGATGAAGCGGGAGACCCCGTTCTCCGACATCGTGCGCCATCTGACGCCGTTCTTCGTCTCCCGCCAGGTGGTCACGGGCGCCGGCCGCGTCGGCATCGGGCAGGACGGCCACGAGCACGGCTTCCAGCTCAGTCAGCGCGCGGACTACTTCGAGGTCGAGGTGGGGCTGGAGACCACCCTGAAGCGGCCCATCATCAACACCCGGGACGAGCCGCACGCCGACGCCGAGAAGTACCGCCGGCTGCACGTCATCATCGGGGACGCCAACCTCTCGGAGATCTCCACCTTCCTCAAGCTGGGCACCACCTCGCTGGTGCTGTCCATGATCGAGGACGGCTTCATCGCCGTCGACCTGGCCGTCGACCAGCCCGTACGGACCCTGCACCAGGTCTCGCACGACCCCTCCCTGCGCCACCTGATCACACTCCGTAACGGTCGGTCGCTCACCGCGGTCCAGCTCCAGATGGAGTACTTCGAGCTGGCCAGGAAGTACGTCGAGGACCGCTACGGGGCCGACGCGGACGGGCAGACCAAGGACGTCCTGAGCCGCTGGGAGGACGTGCTGAACCGGCTGGAGCGCGATCCCATGAGCCTCTCGGGCGAGCTGGACTGGGTCGCGAAGCGGGAGCTCCTGGAGGGCTACCGGCGCCGCGACGGCCTGGACTGGGACGCCGCCCGGCTGCACCTGGTGGACCTGCAGTACGCCGACGTGCGCCCCGACAAGGGCCTCTACAACCGTCTGGTGGCGCGCGGCAAGATGAAGCGCCTGCTGGAGGAGTCCGCGGTCCAGCGGGCCCTGGCGAAGCCGCCGGAGGACACCCGTGCCTACTTCCGGGGGCGCTGCCTGGAACAGTACGCCGACGACGTGGCCGCCGCCTCCTGGGACTCGGTCATCTTCGACCTCCCCGGCCGGGACTCCCTGCAGCGCGTGCCGACGCTGGAGCCGCTGCGCGGCACCCGCAATCACGTCAAGGAGCTCCTGGACCGCTGTCGTACGGCGGAAGAGCTGGTGAGGGTGCTCTCGGGGGGCTGAAAGGGCGCCGATCAGGGAATCATCGAGATGGTTCCCGGACGTTGAGGTAAGTGCAGAGCCGATGTCGGGCCCTGCGAGTAGGGTCTGATCTTGTACGTCCAACCGAGCGGGGTGAGGGATATGGCGACCAAGGACACCGGCGGCGGACAGCAGAAGTCGACACGCTCCACCGAGGAGGTCGAGGAGACCGCGCAGGACGCGCAGGCCTCCGAGGACCTCAAGGAGCGCCAGGAGAAGTTGTCGGACGACGTGGACTCCGTCCTGGACGAGATCGACGACGTCCTCGAGGAGAACGCAGAGGACTTCGTGCGGTCTTTCGTACAGAAGGGCGGCCAGTAGCACCGGCGCGATCCGTCCCGCGTCCTCTCCGAGGGGGCGCGGGACGGGTGATATTCACGGCCCCGGGTAAGGTCCGTGCAGAATTCCAAGATCTGGTGGAAGGAATCGTGTGGAAGCCAACACTCGTAGCACAGGGCGTCTGCCGGCTGCCTTCCTGACGCCCGGCTCGTCGTCCTTCATGGATTTCCTGGCGGAGCACTCGCCGGAACTGCTCCCCGGCAAGCGGACCTTGCCGCCGGTGCAGGGCGCGGTGGAGATCCCGCACGGCACGACGATCGTCGCGGCGGCCTTCCCGGGCGGTGTGGTGCTGGCCGGCGACCGGCGGGCGACGATGGGCAACGTCATCGCGCAGCGCGACATCGAGAAGGTCTTCCCGGCCGACGAGTACTCCGCGGTGGGCATCGCCGGCACGGCCGGCCTCGCCGTGGAGATGGTGAAGCTCTTCCAGCTGGAGCTGGAGCACTTCGAGAAGGTCGAGGGGGCCCAACTCTCCCTCGAGGGCAAGGCGAACCGGCTCTCCACGATGATCCGGAACAACCTCGGCATGGCCCTCCAGGGGCTGGCCGTCGTCCCGCTCTTCGCCGGCTGGGACATGGACCGCGAGAAGGGCCGCATCTTCTCCTACGACGTCACCGGCGGGCGTTCGGAGGAGCACGGCTTCGCGGCCACCGGCTCCGGATCGGTCTTCGCCCGCGGTGCCCTCAAGAAGCTCTACCGCGAGGATCTGACCGAGGACCAGGCCACCACCCTGGTCGTGCAGGCCCTGTACGACGCCGCCGACGACGACTCGGCCACCGGCGGCCCGGACCTGGCCCGCCGTATCTACCCGATCGTCACCGTCATCACCGACGAGGGCTTCCGGAAGCTCACGGAGGCCGAGTCCTCCGAGATCGCCCGCACGATTCACGAGCACCGGCTCCAGGAACCGGACGGCCCGCGGGCCGCGCTGCTCTGAGCGACGGGCCGAGCGGAACACCCCCCGTCACCGCCGGGGGCCCACGTCACTGACAGAAAGGGACGGATAGCCGGTGTCGACGCCGTTCTATGTCTCACCCCAGCAGGCCATGGCCGACCGGGCCGAGTACGCCCGCAAGGGCATCGCGCGCGGCCGCAGCGTGGTCGTCCTGCAGTACGACGACGGAATCCTCTTCGTCGCCGAGAACCCGTCCCGGGCGCTGCACAAGGTCAGCGAGATCTACGACCGGATCGCCTTCGCGGCGGTCGGCAAGTACAACGAGTTCGAGAATCTGCGCATCGGCGGCGTCCGCTACGCCGACCTGCGCGGCTACACCTACGACCGCAACGATGTGACGGCCCGTGGTCTCGCCAACGTCTACGCGCAGACGCTGGGCACCATCTTCTCCAGCGCCGGCGAGAAGCCGTACGAGGTGGAGCTGATCGTCGCGGAGGTCGGTGACGGCCCCGAGGACGACCAGATCTACCGGCTGCCGCACGACGGCTCGATCGTCGACGAACACGGCTCGGTCGCGGTCGGTGGCAACTCCGACCAGATCGGCAGCTACCTCGACCAGCGGCACCGCGACGGGATGACCCTCGCCGAGGCGCTCAAGCTGGCCATGGAGTCCCTCGCCCGGGACAACAACGGCGGGGAGCGCAGCCTCACCGCCGAGCAGCTGGAAGTCGCGGTCCTGGACCGCAAGCGCCCGCAGAAGCGGAAGTTCAAGCGGGTCCTGGGACGTCAGCTCTCCCGGCTGCTGGAGCCGGAGGGGCAGACCTCCTCGGACACGCCGGCCGTCGAGGACCTGGAGCTCCCCGACGACACGGACTCCTCGAACGACGACACGTAGGGCCGGGCCGCGGGCTGCCCCCACCCCGCACCCGTGCCGGAGGAAAGACCGGTGCCCCCGACCGCTACGGCGGCCGGGGGCACCGGCATGTTGTCGGTCCGGTCGACGGTCCGGACGTCAGCCCGCCGCCCGGGCCGTGGAGCCCCGGACGACCAGCTCCACCGGCAGCGCCACGCTCTCCGGCGGCCGGCTCTCCAGGACCGCCAGCAGCGCCGCCATGCCCCGCGCTCCCACCTCCTCGGCGGGCAGCCGCACCGTGGTCAGCTCCGGCTCCACCGCGGTCGCCAGCGAGAGGTCGTCGAAGCCGGACACCGACACGTCCTCCGGCACGCGCAGCCCCAGCCGCCGCACCGCCTTGCAGGCGCCGGCGGCCAGGACGTCGTCGTCGCACACCAGGGCCGTGGGCCGCGGCCCCGGCGCGGTCAACGCCCGCTCGGCCGCCAGCCGCGCCGCGTCGACCGTGAGCGCGGAGGTCTCGGTGCGGACGACCGCGTCCGGCGCGGCCCGGAGCGCTCCGGCCAGGGCGTCCGCCCGTACGTGGAAGGTCCAGGAGTCCACCGCCGGTGCCAGATGGAGGAAGCGGCGGTGGCCCAGGGCCAGCAGATGCTCCGTCACCTGCCGCATCCCGTCGGCCACATCGATGTTCACGGTGGCGGCGGCCTCCGGCCCGGCCGGGTCGCTGTCCAGCATCACCAGGGGCAGCCCGCCGGCCCGCATCGCGGCGAGCGCGCCGGCCGCCATCGAGGAGGCGATGACGCCGTCCAGCGCGGTCCGGGAGGAGTCGAACGGGTACCGCGCCCGGCCCACGCCCTCGGGAGAGGGGTAGATCACCACCCCGAAGCCGTGCTCGGCGGCGACCCGGGACGCGCCGGTGTGCACCCGGGCGAAGAACTCGTTCGTCAGCGCGGGCACCACCAGCAGCGCCGTCCGGGTGCGGCCCAGCCGGAGGTCGCGCGCCGCGAGGTTGGGCCGGTAGCCGAGATCCGCCGCGGCCTCCCGCACCGCCCCCGCCGTCCGCTCCGAGACCCGGCCGCGCCACTTGTCGCCCAGCACCAGCGAGACCGTCGCCTGCGAGACGCCCGCGGCCCGGGCCACATCCCGGCTCGTCACCCGGGCGGCGGCCGGTGCCGCCCCCTGGCCACGGCGGGCCCCCGAGCGCCGGGGCGCCGCGGGCTCCGGGCGTCCGGGGGCCTGGGGAGCGCCGTTCCCGGCCCCGCCGGTTCCGGGCGCGCCGCCGCTGTCGGCTCTCGTCACGGTGCCTCCGCTGTGCGTTCTGGGTTCGTCACGTCTCACGTCGTCCCGTGGCCGGGCCGTTCTCGGGCCGCGGGCTTCCGGGTGGACCCGCGGACGGGCCACATGGTACGTATGACGACGGACGTTATACGTAAAACCTGGGTCCGCCCGGGGGAGAGAAAGGACGGACCATGGCGGCGGGCTATGCGCAACTGCTCCGGACACGGCACGCCGCCCGGCTGCTGGCGGGCACTCTCGTGGGCCGGCTGCCCAACGCCGTGGCCGCCATCGCCATCGTGCTCTTCGTCCGGGGGGAGGGCGGCAGCTACACCCTGGCCGGGGTCCTGTCGGCCGTCTACGGCCTCGCCACGGCCGTCGGCCAGCCCCTGCTGGGCCGCGCGGTGGACCTCTGGGGCCAGCCCCGGGTGATGCTCCCCGCGGCGGTGCTGTCGGCGCTGGGCATGGCGCTGTTCACCGTGGTGGGCATCGAGCCGCTCCCGGTCGCCTACGCGGCGATGCTGGTGGCCGGTGTCTTCACCCCGCCGCTGGAGGGCGGCCTGCGGGCGCTGTGGCCGGGCGTGCTGGGCCGCCAGGACCAGGTGCACGCCGCGTACGCCCTGGACGCGGTGGCCCAGGAGATCATGTTCACCGTGGGCCCGCTGCTGGTCACGGCCTCCGTGGCGCTCTGGTCCGAGGCGACGGCGCTGCTGGTCATCAACGCCCTGGGGGTGCTGGGCGCACTCTCCGTCGTCGTCTCCGAGCCCTCCCGCACCTGGCGCTCGGCGCCCCGCGAGGCGCACTGGCTCGGCGCCCTGCGTTCGGCGGGCCTGCTCGCGCTGCTCGGTTCGTTCTTCTTCGTGGGCATGGCGCTCGGCTCCATAGCGGTGGCCGCGCTCGCCTACTCGGACACGGCCGGCGGGGACACCGTCTACGGCGTACTGATGGCGGCCGTGGGCGGGGGCGCGCTCGTCGGTGGCGTGGTCTACGGGGCCCGGCAGTGGCCCGGCGAGCCCGAGCGCCGGCTGAAGGTGCTGGTGGGGCTGCTCGCGCTGGGCTATCTGCCGCTCACCCTGACGCCCGCCGTCGTCCCGATGGCCGTGCTGGCCACGCTCGCCGGGGTCTTCCTGGCCCCGGCGCTCGCCTGCGCCTTCGTCGTCGTCGACCGGCACGCTCCGCGCGGCACCGTGACCGAGGCGTTCTCCTGGCTGGTCACCACCTTCACGGTCGGCGCGGCGGTCGGAACGGCTGCCGCGGGCCCCGCCGTCGAGCACAGCGGCACCCCCGCGGGTTTCGCCGTCGCGGGAGCCGGTGGAGTCTGCGCGCTGCTCGTCCTGCTGGCCACCCGGCGGGCCCTCGCGGTTCCCTCCGGTGTGACGGAGAGTGAAACCCCTGCGGAAAATGATCGAACCGGTGCCGTCGAACCCGGTTTCAGAGCAGGCCATCAGGCGTAATGTTCAGTCATGGACCGCCGCATTTTCGGGCTGGAGAACGAGTACGGCGTCACGTGCACGTTCAGGGGACAGCGCCGACTGTCGCCTGACGAAGTGGCGCGGTACCTCTTCCGCCGTGTCGTTTCCTGGGGCCGCAGCAGCAATGTCTTCCTGCGCAACGGCGCCCGCCTCTACCTGGACGTGGGCTCGCACCCGGAATACGCAACCCCCGAGTGCGACAACGTGACCGAGCTGGTCACGCACGACAAAGCGGGCGAGCGCATTCTCGAGGGCCTGCTCGTCGACGCAGAACGCCGCCTGCACGAGGAGGGAATCGCAGGCGACGTCTATCTCTTCAAGAACAACACCGATTCGGCGGGAAACTCCTACGGCTGCCACGAGAACTACCTCGTGGCGCGGCACGGGGAGTTCTCCCGGCTCGCGGACATCCTCATCCCCTTCCTCGTCACCCGGCAGCTGCTCTGCGGCGCGGGCAAGGTGCTGCAGACCCCGCGTGGCGCGGTCTACTGCGTCAGCCAGCGTGCGGAGCACATCTGGGAGGGCGTCAGCTCGGCGACCACCCGCTCCCGGCCGATCATCAACACCCGCGACGAACCGCACGCCGACGCCGAGCGCTACCGCAGGCTCCATGTCATCGTCGGCGACTCCAACATGTCCGAGACGACCATGCTGCTCAAGGTCGGGGCCACCGACCTGGTGCTGCGCATGATCGAGGCGGGCACGGTGATGCGTGACCTCACCCTGGAGAACCCGATCCGGGCCATCCGCGAGGTCAGCCACGACATCACCGGACAGCGCAAGGTGCGCCTGGCCAGTGGCCGGGAGGCCTCCGCCCTGGAGGTCCAGCAGGAGTACTACGAGAAGGCCGTCGACTTCTGCGAGCGCCGGGGCATCGTCAGCGGCACGGTCGAACGGGTCCTGGAGCTCTGGGGCCGCACCCTGGAAGCCGTCCGCGACCAGGAGCTGGACCGGATCGCCACCGAGATCGACTGGGTGATGAAGTACAAGCTCATCGAGCGGTACCGGGCCAAGAACAACATCACCATGTCCCACCCCCGGATCGCCCAGATAGACCTCGCGTACCACGACATCCACCGCCGCCGTGGCCTCTACTACCTGCTGGAGAAGCGCGGTCAAGCGGCCCGGGTCTGCAACGACTTGAAGATTTTCGAGGGCAAGTCGGTGCCGCCGCAGACCACCCGCGCCCGGCTGCGCGGTGACTTCATCCGGCGTGCCCAGGAGCAGCGCCGGGACTTCACCGTCGACTGGGTGCACCTCAAGCTCAACGACCAGGCGCAGCGCACCGTACTGTGCAAGGACCCGTTCCGGTCGGTGGACGACCGGGTGGAGAAGCTGATCGCCGGCATGTGAGCTCGTGCGGGCGGGACCTGCGCGCCGGAGCCGAGGGGCTCCGGCGCGCAGTCGTGTCACTCACCGCTGTCCCGCCGGGTCCAGGTCGTAGAGTGGCTGGCATTGCCCGCAGACCCCACTAGCCCGAGTTGGACTGATGAACCACACGAAGAAATTCCGCCGCGTCGCAGCGGCGCTCGCCGTGCCCGTCCTGCTGTTCACCGCCGCGTGCGGCTCCGACGACGGGTCGTCGGACTCCGGGGTCGTCAAGGTGGAGGGCAAGCCGGGGGAGAAGCCCGAGATCTCCGCGCCCAAGGACGCGAAGGCGTCCGACAAGGCCGTTGTGGAGACGGTCAAGGAGGGTGACGGTCCCGAGGTGAAGAAGGGTGACTTCGTCCGCCTGGACTTCGCGGGGGAGACCATGAAGGGCGGGCAGGACCTCGGCAACACCTGGGCCAAGCGCCCGGGCACCGACCCGAAGGGCCCGCGGACCCAGGTGGTCCAGGAGGTCGGCCAGCCGAGCCAGACGCTGCCGGCGAAGGTGGTGGACTCGCTCGTCGGCCAGAAGGTCGGCAGCCGTTTCAAGGTGGAGGGCACCGCCAAGGCGCTCATCGGCGAGCAGCTGAACCCGCAGGCGGGCATCAAGCCCAGCGACGGCCTGGTCTGGGTCATCGACATCGCCGCGGCCAAGAAGGTCAACAAGAAGGCCGAGGTCAAGGGCGAGCAGGCGAAGCCGGAGGCGGGGATGCCCACGGTGAAGGCCGAGTCGCAGAAGCCCGCCGACATCACCATCCCGAAGGGCGTGAAGCCCCCGAAGGAGCTCAAGGAGCAGGTCCTGATCAAGGGCAAGGGGCCCAAGATCAAGGCCGGTGACGGTCTCGTCGTCCAGTACACGGGTGTGAAGTGGGAGGACGGCAAGCTGTTCGACTCCTCCTGGAAGCACGGCGGTGCCACCGCCTTCCAGATCGGCACCGGATCGGTCGTCCAGGGCTGGGACAAGGGCCTCGTCGGCAAGAACGTCGGCGACCGGGTGCTGCTGGTCGTCCCGCCGAAGGAGGGCTACGGCGGTCAGCCGGGGAACGAGCTCGCGAAGAACACCCTGGTCTTCTCGGTGGACATCGTCGACACCATCTGATCACCGGTCTGCGAGACTGGACCCGATTCCGACAGGATCCATTCACAGGAGCACAGCAGTGAGCATCGACAAGCCCGAGATCGACTTCCCGGGCGGCGAGCCCCCGGCCGACCTCGAGATCAAGGACATCTGGGAGGGTGACGGCCCGGTCGCCAAGGCCGGCGACACCGTCGCCGTCCACTACGTGGGTGTGGCCTTCAGCACCGGCGAGGAGTTCGACGCAAGCTGGAACCGCGGCACCCCGCTGCGCTTCCAGCTGGGTGTCGGCCAGGTCATCACCGGCTGGGACAAGGGCGTGCAGGGCATGAAGGTCGGCGGCCGTCGCCAGCTGACCATCCCGGCGCACCTCGCCTACGGCGACCGCGGTGCCGGTGGCCGGATCAAGCCGGGCGAGACGCTGATCTTCGTCTGCGACCTCGTCTCGGTCTGAGACGCGGGTAACGGCACGCCGGTACGAGGCGTTCCGACGGGCCCGCGCACGCGTGGGTCCCACGGGCTCTTCCGACCGGTCCGGCCAGGGGGTGAACACCCGCTGACCGGACCGGCCCGGAAGGGCCCCTTCGCTTTTGCCGGGAGTCCCCGGACCGGTACGGTCATCGGTGCGGAAGAACAACGAGAGAGGGCGTCGATGGCCATTGCCAAGGCGGAGCGGCTGATGAATCTGGCGCTGTGCCTGCTCGGGACCAGACGGCCCCTCAGCAAGCGGGAGCTGCGGGCCTCGATCGAGGCGTACATCGACGCGGGCAGCGACGATGCCTTCAACCGGATGTTCGAGCGGGACAAGGACGATCTGCGCGAGCTCGGCCTCGTGATCGAGACCGTCGACGGCCTGGAGGGCGACACCGGCTACCTGGCCCGCCGCGACAGCAACCGCCTCCCGCCCGTCGCGCTCGACGCCGAGGAGGCCGCCGCCCTCGGGCTCGCGGCCAAGGTCTGGCAGCAGGCCCGGCTCGCCGGAGCCGCCAGCGGCGCCCTGCAGAAGCTGCGCGCCGCCGGGATGCCGCTCGCCGGGGACCCGTACGAGAGCCACTCCGCGCTGGAACCGCGGATCCCGGCGCACGAGAGCGCCTTCGAACCGCTGATGCTCGCCTGCCGCGACCGGCGCACCGTCGTCTTCGAGTACCGCAAGGCCAGCGCCGCCCGCCCCGAGACCCGGCACGTCGAGCCGTGGACCCTCGAGTGCTGGCGCGGCCACTGGTACCTCGCCGGCTGGGACCGCGACCGGCAGGCCGAGCGGGTCTTCCGGATCTCCCGGATCACCGGCCGGGTGCGGTCCCGGGCCGCGGCGTTCACCGCCGAGGTGCCCGACCACGTCACCGTCCGCGAGACGGTGGAGAGCTGGGCGGGGGAGACGGCGACCGGGACCGCCCGGATCCGGCTGCGCGCCGGGGCCGGCTACCCGCTGCGCGCCCGCGCCCTGGCCACCACCGCCGGGGACGACGGCTGGGACGAGCTGGAGATCCCCTACGGACACGGACTCGACGCCTGGCTGGTGGAGTTCGGACCGGACGTGACCGTCCTGGAACCCGCCGAGCTGCGGGCCGATGTCGTGGACCGGCTGCGCGCCGTGGCCAAGGGCTGAGAGACGAGAAGGACGCAACGGACCACCATGGCTACGAACGCGATCGACCAGACCCGCCGGATGCTCTCCCTGGTCACCTACCTCCGCGAGCGGCCCGGCGCCCGCGTCGGCGACGTCGCCCGTGCCTTCGGCATCACTGAGGACGAGCTCATCGCCGACCTCGACGTGCTGCCGATGTGCGGCACCAGCTTCCGCGGCGGCGACCTCCTCGACATCGACACCGACGGCGACCGCATCTGGTGGCACAACCCCGACGACGTCGCCGCGCCGCTGCGGCTCGCCGCCGACGAGGCCACCGCCCTGCTGGTCGCCGCCCGGGCGGTCGCCACGCTTCCCGGGCTCCGCGAGGGCGACCGGCAGGCGCTGCTGCGCGCCACCGCCAAGCTGGAGACGGCGGCCGGCGAGGCGGCGGGCGCCAGCTCCCGGCTCTCGGTCATCTTCGAGTCCGAGGGCGGCGTCTTCGCCGAGGTCGACCGGGCCATCTCCGAGCGCCGCCGGCTGTGGCTGCGGTACTACTCGCCCGCCCGGGACGAGCTCACCGACCGCGAGGTCGACCCGATCCGGCTGTTCGCCGTCGGCCACACCTACGTCGAGGCCTGGTGCCGGCTCTCCGAGGCCCGGCGCACCTTCCGGCTCGACCGGGTGGCCGAGATCCGGCTGCTCGACGAGGCATCCGACCCGCCGCCGGTCGAGCTGCGCGACCTCTCCGAAGGCCTGGTCCAGCCCTCCGCCGACGACCCCGAGGTGGTCGTCGAGGTCGGTCCCGCGGGGCGCTGGGTCGCCGAGTACTACCCGCACGACAGCGCCGAGGAGCTGCCCGACGGCGGTCTGCGGATCACGCTGCGCACGCCCGACCCCGCCTCCCTGCGCCGCCTCGCGCTGCGCCTGGGCGGCGACGGCCGCATCGTCTCGCCGGAGGACCTCGCGGAGAGCGCTCAGCGGGCCGCGCGGGAGGCCCTCGCGGCCTACGGCGAGTGAGGGGACGCACGGACGTGGTTCCCGCAGGGCACGGTGCGGTGGTCTTCAAGGCGGCCTGTCCCGACTGCCGGGGCCGGTTCGAGCTGGCCTCGGACGCCTTCCGGCTGGCCATCGGGGCCAGTCGGCGCACCACGTTCTACTCCTTCACCTGTCCCGACTGCGGGGCCACCGTCCGTAAGCCGGCGGGGGAGCGGATCGTGGAACTGCTCACCGGGGGCGGCGTGCGGACCCTCCGCCTCCACTCCACCTGACGCCGGCCACTCGACCCGACGCCCGCCACATCATTGACCCCGGCCACTCCATTGACCCCGGCCACTCCGATGGACCGCAGCCACTCCGCTTGACCCCGGCCGCCGCCTGCGCCCCGTGCGCCTCAGCGGCTCCACTAGGCTCATCCCATGCTCTGGCCCATGATCGCTGTCGCCCTCGCCTTCTGCGGAACCGCCGTCCTCGGTGTGCTCGCGATCCGGGTCGGTCTCGAAGTGCGGCGGCTGGCGCGGCAGGTGGCGGACAGTTCGGAGCGGATCTCCCGGGCCGCCGAGGACCTCGAACGGGCCGCCGTCCCGCTCGCCGCGCAGGCGCGGACCCGGACCGGCGACTGAGGCCCGTCCGCGGCGCGCCGGACGCGGTGCCCCGCTGCAGGGGGAGGCCTGATGCGGCCTCCGGTTCCCCCGGCCCGGGACGGTACGCTGCAAGGCAGCGGTCTCAGAAGCGAGGCGTGGGCCGCTACCGGGAGTACGCAGAGGGATTGCCCGGCGTTCACCCCTGCGCGTTACGATCGCTGTGAGTGCGCGGTCGGACACCTGTCCGGCCGCACCGCTCGGCCAGCCCCACCCATGCCGCCTCGGTGAGAAGGTAGTCACACATGATCGGCAATCTGAAGCCCCTCGAGATCGTCCTGATCATCGCTGTCATTTTTCTGCTCTTCGGCGCCAAGAAGCTTCCTGACATGGCCCGTTCGCTCGGCAAGTCGGCTCGCATCCTGAAGAGCGAGGCGAAGGCGATGAAGAAGGACGACGAAGGCCAGGCGGGCACCGCTCCTGCCGACACGAACGCGCAGCAGTCCGCCCAGCGCACCATTCAGGCTTCTCCCGGTGATGTGACGAGCTCGCGTCCGGTGACCGAGCCGAACCGGACCCCGCAGAGCTGACCCCGGCTGCCCCAGCCCTGAGGACCGGCCGCCGCGGAAGCAGGCGGCCGCACGAGACGAGGAACGTGGGTTGCTGAAGTCTGCCCGCAAGCAGGAGAAGGACCCCGAGGGGCGGATGCCGCTCGCCGAGCACCTGCGCGAGCTGCGGAACCGCCTGGTGAGGTCGGTGCTGGCGATCGTCGCCGTCACGGTCGTCGCCGCCTTCTACTACGAGGCGATCGTGGATTTCCTCACAGCGCCGATCCGGGAGTCGGTCGGCTGCAGTGGGAGCATCCACAAGGCCGCTCAGCAGGGCGGCAACTGCGCCCAGCTGACCATCGACGGGCTGCTCGGCCCGTTCACCATCATGATCAAGGTCGCGCTGATGACCGGCGTGGTCGTCGCCTGCCCGGTGTGGCTGTACCAGACCTGGGCGTTCCTGGCCCCCGGCCTGCACCGCAGCGAGAAGAAGTACGCCCGCAGCTTCGTGGGCGCGGGCATGCCGCTCTTCCTCGGGGGCGCGTACGTCGCCTATCTGATCCTGCCGACCAGCGCCGCCGCGCTCATCGGGCTGACCCCGGACGGCCTCGGCATCAACAACCTCGTCAAGCTCGACGACTACCTGGACATCGTCACCCGGCTGGTCGTCGTCTTCGGCCTCGCCTTCGAGCTGCCGCTGCTGCTGGTCCTGCTGAACTTCGGCGGTGTGATCTCCGGACGCCGGATGCTCAGCTGGTGGCGCTGGATGATCATGGGGATCACCGTCTTCTCGGCCATCGCCACCCCGACCGGTGACCCGATGACGATGCTGGCGCTGGCCGCGCCGATCGTGCTGCTCTACTACGGCGCCGTGGGCATCGCGCTGCTCAACGACCGCCGCCGGACCCGCTCGAACCCGGACGCCGGGCTGGACGACGACGAGGCCTCGGCCCTCGACCACGTCCCCGATGCGGTGGGCGGCATCGAGCCGGTCTCCGCGTCCCCGATGCTCCCCGGGCAGGCGTCCGGTGACGACGCCCGCCACGCGGGCTACGACGACGCCACCTGACCGCACCGGACGACGCCGCGGACGCAGCGCCGCACACGAGGAGGGCAGCCGGGGAACCGGTTGCCCTCCACCCCTTTCTGCGGGGGCTCCCGGCCAGTAGGGTCCCTCCGTGACCAGCGAGATCACTCTCTTCGTCAACCCCACCGCGGGCCGCGGGCGGGGTGCGCGGGCCCTCGGACCCGCGACCGGGGCGCTGCGGGCGGCCGGGTACTCGGTACGGACCGTCCTCGACTCCGACGCCGCCGACGGCCTCGCCCGGGCGCGCGACGCGGTGGCCGGCGGCACCGGTGCCCTGATAGCCGTCGGCGGCGACGGCATGGTCTCCCTGGCGCTCCAGGCCGTCGCCGGGACGGACACCCCGCTCGGGGTCGTCGCCGTCGGCACCGGCAACGACTTCGCCCGCGCCGCGGGGCTGCCGCTGCGGGACCCGGCCGCCGCGGGCGCCCTGGCCGCCCGGGCTCTCCGGGAGGACGGGATCCGCTCGCTCGACCTGGGCCGGGCGGGGGACCGCTGGTTCGGGACGGTGCTCGCCTCCGGCTTCGACTCCCGGGTCAACGACCGCGGCAACCGGATGCGCTGGCCCCGGGGGCGCTTCCGGTACGACGCGGCCATGCTCGCCGAACTCGCGGCGCTGCGCCCGATCCCGTACCGCATCCGGCTCGACGACGGTCCGGAGCAGCGCATCGAGGCGACGCTGGTCGCGGTCGGCAACGGCCCCTCGTACGGCGGCGGCATGCGGATCTGCGCCGACGCCCGGCTCGACGACGGGCTCTTCGACATCACCGTGGTCGGCGGGTGCAGCCGCACCGAGCTGCTGAAGGTCTTCCCCCGGGTGTACCGGGGGACCCATCTGACCCACCCCGCCGTCACCGTGCACCGGGTCGCCCGGGTGACGCTGGAGGCGGACGGGGTCACCGGCTACGCCGACGGGGAGCCGCTCGGGCCGCTGCCGCTGACCGCCCGGGTGGTGCCGGGAGCGGTCCGGCTGCTGTCCCCGCCGGGGCATCCGTCCGGCCGGATACCCGCGCAGGGCGGCGGCCGTCCGTCGGCGCACTAAAGATCGCGTGACTGTCGGAGGCGGCCGGTAGGCTCGTAGACACGATGACCGACGACATCTCCCCTGCTGAGCGATACGCCGCCGCCCGCATCCGGGCCGCCGAGCAGACCACCGCGCTCGCCCCGTTCCGTGAAATGTACGACTTCGAGCTGGACCCGTTCCAGATCGAGGCATGTCAGGCCCTGGAGGCCGGGAAGGGTGCGCTGGTCGCCGCCCCCACCGGCTCCGGAAAGACCATCGTCGGCGAATTCGCCGTTCACCTGGCCCTCACCCGGGGCCGCAAGTGCTTCTACACCACGCCGATCAAGGCCCTCTCGAACCAGAAGTACAACGACCTCGTCAAGCGCTACGGCCCGGACAAGGTCGGGCTGCTGACCGGCGACAACAGCGTCAACTCCGATGCCCCGGTGATCGTGATGACCACCGAGGTGCTGCGCAACATGCTCTACGCCGGCTCCACGGCGCTGAACGGCCTGGGCTACGTGGTCATGGACGAGGTGCACTACCTCTCCGACCGCTTCCGCGGCGCCGTCTGGGAGGAGGTCATCATCCACCTCCCCGAGTCGGTGACCCTCGTCTCGCTCTCGGCCACGGTCTCCAACGCCGAGGAGTTCGGTGACTGGCTGGACACCGTCCGTGGCGACACCGAGGTGATCGTCTCCGAGCACCGGCCGGTCCCGCTCTGGCAGCACGTGCTCGCCGGCCGGCGGATGTACGACCTCTTCGAGGAGAAGGACGGCGGCCGGCTCGAGGTCAACCCGGACCTGGTCCGGCTGGCCCGGATGGAGAACAGCCGGACGTACAACCCGCGCGACCGCCGTCGCGGCAAGATGGTGCGCGAGGCCGACCGGGAGCGGGAGCGCCGCCAGCGCAACCGCATCTGGACGCCCAGCCGCGCCGAGGTCATCGACCGGCTCGACGCCGAAGGGCTGCTGCCCGCCATCACGTTCATCTTCAGCCGGGCGGGCTGCGAGGCCGCGGTGCAGCAGTGCCTGCACGCGGGCCTCCGGCTGAACGAGGAGGGCGCGCGCGCCGAGGTGCGGGCCCTCGTCGAGGAGCGCACCGCCGGGATCCCCGACGAAGACCTGCACGTCCTGGGGTACTTCGAGTGGCTGGAGGGCCTGGAGCGGGGCATCGCCGCGCACCATGCCGGGATGCTGCCCACCTTCAAGGAGATCGTCGAGGAGCTCTTCGTCCGCGGGCTCGTCAAGGCGGTCTTCGCCACCGAGACGCTGGCCCTGGGCATCAACATGCCCGCCCGCTCGGTGGTGTTGGAGAAGCTCGTCAAGTGGAACGGTGAGCAGCACGCCGACATCACCCCCGGCGAGTACACCCAGCTCACCGGCCGGGCCGGGCGCCGGGGCATCGACGTCGAGGGCCATGCCGTGGTGCTGTGGCAGCGCGCGATGGACCCGGCGGCGCTCGCCGGTCTCGCCGGCACCCGCACCTATCCGCTGCGCTCCTCCTTCAAGCCGTCGTACAACATGGCGGTCAACCTGGTCCACCAGTTCGGGCGGCACCGCTCCCGCGAGCTGCTGGAGACGTCCTTCGCGCAGTTCCAGGCCGACCGCTCGGTGGTCGGCATCTCCCGGCAGGTACAGAAGAACGAGGAGGGGCTGGAGGGCTACCGCGCCTCCATGGAGTGCCACCTCGGCGACTTCGACGCCTACGCGGCGCTGCGGCGCCAGTTGAAGGACCGGGAGAACGAACTCGCCAAGCAGGGCGCGGCGCAGCGGCGCGCGGCCGCCGCCGTGGCGCTGGAGAAGCTGAAGCCGGGGGACATCATCCATGTCCCGACCGGCAAGTTCGCCGGGCTGGCGGTGGTGCTCGACCCCGGGCTGCCGGCCGGCCGGGCCAACGGACACCGCGGCTTCGACCACCACGACGGCCCGCGGCCGCTCGTCCTCACCGCCGAACGGCAGGTCAAACGGCTGGCGGGGATGGACTTCCCGGTGCCGGTCGAGCCGCTGGAGCGGATGCGGATCCCGAAGTCCTTCAACCCGCGCAGCCCCCAGTCCCGTCGCGACCTCGCCTCGACGCTGCGCACCAAGGCCGGTCACCTCGCCCCCGAGCGGCACCGCAAGGAGCGCTCCGCGGCGGCCGACGACCGCGAGATCGCCCGGCTGCGCACGGAGATCCGGGCGCACCCCTGCCACGGCTGCGCCGACCGGGAGGACCACGCCCGCTGGGCCGAGCGGCACCAGCGGCTGCAGCGCGACACCCGTCAGCTGGAACGGCGCATCGAGGGCCGGACGAACACCATCGCCCGCACCTTCGACCGGGTCTACGCCCTGCTGTCCGACCTCGGCTACCTCCACGGCGACGAGGTCACCGAGCACGGGCGGCGACTGGCCCGGCTCTACGGCGAGCTGGACCTGCTGGCGTCCGAGTGCCTGCGCGAGGGCGTCTGGGACGCCCTGAAGCCCGAGGAACTGGCGGCGTGCGCCTCGGCGTTGGTCTACGAGGCGCGGTCCGCGGACGACGCGCTGCCGCCCAAGCTCCCCACCGGCGAAGCCAAGGAGGCCCTCGGCCGGATGATCCGCATCTGGGGCCGGCTGGACGCCAAGGAGGAGGAGCACCGCATCAACCAGGCGGAGGGCGTCGGCCAGCGCGAGCCCGACCTGGGCTTCGCGTGGACGGCGTACCGCTGGGCGTCCGGGCACGGTCTGGACGACGTGCTGCGCGACGCGGAGATGCCCGCCGGTGACTTCGTGCGCTGGAACAAGCAGGTCATCGATGTGCTCGGGCAGATCGCCGAGGCGGCCCCGGACGGCAGCCCGGTCCGCAGGACCGCCCGCCGTGCGGTCGACGGGCTGCTGCGCGGCGTGGTGGCGTACTCCTCGGTGGGCTGACGCCTCGGGGCCGGCTCTCGGTGAACCGGCCCCGGCTCCGGGGCCGGTGAGCCGGCGCCCGGCATGCGAACGGCTCCACGCCGGCCGCCCTGGGGCAGTGGTGTGGAGCCGTCGAGGTCCCTGCAGGGGCTACGCGGTGGGGGCGGGCGCTTCCTGTTCCGCCTCCACCTGCTGGTTCCACTCCCGCTTGGAGGCCTGCCAGCCGTCCTCGTTGTGTCCGAGCCGCCAGTACCCGGAGATCGAGAGCCGCTCGCGCGGTACCTCCCGGTCGATCCGCAGGTAGCGGCGGAGCTCCTTGACGAAGCCCGCCTCCCCGTGGATGAACGCCTGGACCTCGCCCGCGGGGAACGGCAGCTCCCGGACCGCGGCGACCAGCGCCTCGCCGGGCAGCGCGGCGCCGCGGAACAGCCAGACGATCTCGGCGCCCGCCGGAACCGTCAGCTCCTGCTGCTCCTGCGGCCCGGCCACCTCCAGGAAGGCGTGCACGGTGCTGCCGTCGGGGATGCGCTCCAGGGCCGCGGCGATCGCGGGCAGCGCGCTCTCGTCCCCCGCAAGCAGGTGCCAGCCCGCGGCCGGGTCCGGTGCGTAGGCGCCGCCCGGCCCCAGGAAGCGGATCTCCTCGCCGGGCTTCACCGCCGCCGCCCAGGGGCCGGCGATGCCCTCGTCGCCGTGGACGACGAAGTCGACGGTCAGCTCCCGTGCCGCGGCGTCCCAGCGGCGCACCGTGTAGGTGCGGGTCGTCGGCCACTGGTCGCGAGGCATGTCCCGGCGGATCGCCTCCATGTCGAAAGGCTCCGGGTACGCCACCCCCTCCTGCGGGAACAGCAGCTTGACGTAGTGGTCGGTGTACTCGTCCGCTCCGAACCCGGACAGCCCGTCACCGCCCAGCACCACACGGACCATGTGCGGGGTGAGCTGTTCGGTCCGCACCACCTCTGCCCGGTGGACTGCGGGCTTCTTGCGTGCCGGACGGTCTGCCACGGGGGCCTCCCCTGCCTCACTGCGACTTGTTAGGTATACCTAACCTAACAGGTCCCGTGGCGGTTCAGGTGCGCAGCGTGGACAGCAGGCGCTGCAGCGACCCGCCGAGTCCCCACCGTTCGGCGAGCGCGTCGAGGGCGGCCGGGTCCCGGGGGGTGCGCGGCAGCTCCGGCGTGAAGCCGGGCAGCGGTGCGTCGGAGGCCACCCGGACGACCTTCGGCGCGACCGCGAGGTAGTCCCGCGCCTCGTGGAGCCGCTTGCGCTGGGACGGTGTGAGCTTCGCGGCCGGATTGCCGACCGCGGCCATGATCCCGTCCAGGTCGCCGTGGTCGGCGAGGAGCTTGGCGGCGGTCTTCTCGCCGATGCCGGGAACGCCCGGCAGGCCGTCGCTGGGGTCCCCGCGGAGCAGTGCCAGATCGGCGTACCCGCGGCCGTCCACGCCGTACTTGCCCCGCAGCCAGGCCTCGTCGACGGTCTGGTGGGTGCCCACGCCCTTCACCGGGTACAGCACGCGCACCCCGCGCGCGTCGTCGACCAGCTGGAAGAGGTCGCGGTCCCCGGTGACGATGTCCACCGGTCCGGTGGCCCGGCCGGTGAGGGTGCCGATCACGTCGTCCGCCTCGTAGCCGTCCACGCCGACCCGGGCGATGCCCAGGGCGTCCAGGACGGCCTCGATGACGGGGACCTGCGGGGAGAGGGTGTCGGGGATCTCCTCCACGTCGGAGCCCTCGGGGATCTCCTCCGCGACCCGGTGGGCCTTGTAGGTGGGGATCAGCTCGACCCGCCAGTGCGGCCGCCAGTCGGCGTCCATGCACGCGACCAGGTCGTCGGGGCGGTGGTCCTGGACGAGGCGGGCGATGAAGTCCAGCAGCCCGCGGACCGCGTTGACCGGGGTGCCGTCCGGCGCTCTGACCGAATCGGGCACCCCGAAGTAGGCGCGGAAGTAGAGGGAGGCGGTGTCGAGAAGCATCAGGCGTCGGGTCACGTGCGTGATGATGCCGCATCGACGCCGCGGATTCATGGGGCGAACTGCGCAGTGCCCGATGCGGTGCGTGCGGTTGTCGCCGTGCCGGCGGCCGGACGGGTCCGTCCGTGCCGGGTGGGGTGTGGTCGGGGCCGCCGTGGAGGTCCGCCCCGGCGGTCGCGGAACGACGGCGTCCGCCGTGCTCGGTCCTGTCGGAACGGTCGTGCGGGTCGTTCGTTTCGGTACGCGTCTGACCGGTGCCGACGATGCTGTTGCACATCGCGGGTAGCGAAAAGATCACGGACCGTACGATTCCGTCGAGTTCGCGCCGTGAGAGATGTCATGGTTGGGCGACCAAAACGGGAGAATCTTTGCTTCCATCCCGCTTCGGGCGCGGAATATTTCGCTCCAGCGGACGGCCCGGTGGTGGCCCACACAAGATCGCCGCCGTTGAAATCTGCACTGCTGTCGCAAACTTGTCTTGTTCATGCCCAAGATCTGTCGGCGTGTTCTGTTGATCCGTCAGCCCCCTGTCAGCATGTGCCGTCCGACGGAGCGGATCATCCGCCCCGCGGAAACGGAGCAGTGACTTCTGCGGTACCGCCGCAGAGGTATCCGGACAGCTATAGAGGGGTTTGACCATGTCGCATCCCACCCGACGTCATGTGCTGCGCGGTAGCGCGGTTGCCCTGGCCGGAGCGGCCCTGGCCGCGCCCGCCGCCATCGCCGCCACACGGAGCAGTGCCGCGGCGCCGCACCAGGGCCACGCGAAGGCCGGGACACCGGAGATACCCGAGGCCTTCGACGAGGTCTACGAGGGCCGCCACATCGAGGGCTGGCCGGCTCCACAGGACGGGGGGCACGGGGGACACGGTGGCCACGAGGGCATGGACTTCGTGGTGCGCATCGACAACGACGACCTGCACGTGATGCGGAACGTGGACACCACCTGGATCAGCGTCGTCAACCACTACGAGACGCACCCGACCCCCCGTTCCGTGGCGCGAGCCGCCGTCCGTGAGCTGAACGGTTCGGGCCTCGTCCCGGTCGTGACCGGCTGACCGGACCCTTCCGGACCCGTCCCGACCACCCACGCAGGAGACCTCGTCATGGCAGATCGCAAGAACCAGGCGGACCTCACCGCCACAGAGAAGCGCAACTTCGTCGACGCAGTGCTGGAACTCAAGCGCTCCGGCCGCTACGACGAGTTCATCAGCACCCACAACGCCTTCATCATCGGTGACACCGACAACGGTGAGCGGACGGGCCACCGGTCGCCCTCGTTCCTCCCCTGGCACCGCAAGTTCCTGCTCCAGTTCGAGCAGGCGCTGCAGTCCGTCAACTCCTCGGTCATGCTGCCCTACTGGGACTGGACCGTGGACCGCACCTCGCGCAGCTCCCTGTGGGCGGACGACTTCCTCGGCGGTGACGGCCGCAGCGGTGACGGCCGGGTCACCTCCGGCCCGTTCGCCTTCGGCGGAGGCAACTGGCCCATGAACATACGCGTCGACGGGCGGACGTTCCTGCGCCGCTCCCTCGGCGCCGGCGTCCGGGAGCTGCCGACCCGGGCCGAGGTCGACCGGGTGCTCGCCATGACCACCTACGACGCCGCGCCCTGGAACAGCGGCTCGGACGGCTTCCGGAACGCCGTCGAGGGCTGGCGCGGGCCGAACCTGCACAACCGGGTGCACGTCTGGGTCGGCGGCCAGATGACCACCGGCGCCTCGCCGAACGACCCCGTCTTCTGGCTGCACCACTGTTTCATCGACAAGCTCTGGGCCGACTGGCAGAAGCTGCACCCGAACTCCGGCTACGTGCCCACCACCCGGACCACCAACGTCGTCTCCCTGCGCGACACGATGAAGCCGTGGAACGACGTCACGCCGGCGGACATGCTCGACCACACGAAGTTCTACACCTACAAGTAGGGCCTCGCGTTCACCGGCAGGGCCGGTTGTCCGGATCCCGGGGACCGGCCCCGGCCCGCTCCGTGATCCGGTCCGAACGGAACCGGACGGACCGCCGGGGCTCTGGGAGACTGCCGTCATGGGCTCCCGTGCACACCTGAGGACCGGACCCGGCGCCCCGGCGCGCGTGGTGTCGCTCGTCCCCTCGCTGACCGAGGCCGTGGCGGCCACCGCGCCGGGGCTGCTGGCCGGTGCCACCGACTGGTGCAGCCACCCGGCGGGCCTGGACGTCGTACGGGTCCGGGGCACCAAGAACCCGGACGTGCCCGCGATCGTCGACCTCGCGCCCGATCTGGTCATCGCCAACGAGGAGGAGAACCGCGGGCCCGACCTCGCGGCGCTCCGCTCGGCCGGGCTGGAGGTACTGGTCACCGAAGTGCGCACGCTGGACCAGGCGTTCAGCGAGCTGGACCGGGTCCTCGTCGGAGGCTGCGGACTGACCCGGCCGGACTGGCTCGACGCGGCCGAGGCCGCCTGGCGGGAACTGCCCGTTCCCGCCGCCCCGAGGCGCGCGGTCGTGCCGGTCTGG
Source organism: Streptomyces sp. NPDC002055 (assembly GCF_040296705.1). NCBI lineage: Bacteria > Bacillati > Actinomycetota > Actinomycetes > Kitasatosporales > Streptomycetaceae > Streptomyces > Streptomyces sp. NPDC002055. The sequence goes on along the minus strand of NZ_JBEOXS010000076.1, from coordinate 3,268 downwards.
CGGCGGCCCTGGATGATGCTGGGCCGGGACACCTTCGCGGGCGATCTGCTGGCCCGGCTGGGGGTGCGCAACGCTTACGCCGGGCATGCGGAACGCTATCCGCGGATCCCGCTCGACGCGCTCAACTCCCGTGGCGCGGAGCTCGTCGTGCTCCCCGACGAGCCGTACCGCTTCACCGCCGACGACGGGCCCGAGGCCTTCCCCGGACTGCCCTCCGCCCTGGTCAGCGGCCGTCATCTCACGTGGTACGGACCGTCGTTGACCCAGGCGCCCGCGGTGCTCGGGGCGGCGCTGCGAGCAGCAGGCCGCTGAACAGCCCGCGCAGGGTGCGGACCCCGGTCACCAGCCAGGCCGCGACCAGCAGCACGTACAGCCCCACCGCCGCGGCGCCGTACACCGCGAGACCGGTGTGCCGGGCCAGGGCCCCGGCGCCGGTGACACAGGTGCCGACCGGGAAGGTGAACGCCCACCAGGTCATCGCGAACGGCATGCCGCGCCGGGCCGCCCGCACCACCATCGCCCCGGCCAGGGCGAGCCAGAGGAGCGCGAACCCCAGCACCGGCACGCCGTACAGCACCGACAGCGCGCCCAGCGCCTGGGCGTACGGGGCCCGCACCGCTCCGGGCGCGGCGTCCCCGAGCTGTCCGACCGCCGTCACCGACTGGCCCAGCGGCCCCAGGACGAGGAGCAGCGCCGGGGTGGCGGCGAGCGGCAGCGGACCGTGGTGGAGCAGCCGTCCGAAGATCAGCGGCAGCACGATCAGGGTGGCGAGCAGGCTGATCCCGAAGAGCGCGTAGCAGCCCAGCAGCAGCGTCTCCCGCCACTGGCCCGCGGGCACGTGCGGCACGAGCAGCGGCCCGACCGCCGCCGACACCATCGGCGGGACCAGCGGGAGCAGCCACACGGGCGAGGCGGAGCCCTCTTCGATCCGGTGCCGGGTCACCATCAGATACGGGATCGCGACCGCCGTCACCAGCCCGGCGGCCGTGCCCACGGTGAACAGCACGAGGTCCGCGGCGACCGCCGCGCCGTCCCCGATGACGTCCCGCCCCACGACGAGCGTGGCGGCCCCGACCGCCAGCAGCGCCATCGGCGGGCAGCCCTGGAAGGGCGCGACGGCCGGATCGCGGAGGTCGGCACGGGCCCGGTCCGGATGGCGTGCCCAGTGCAGGGCGCGGGCCACGAGCAGCACTGCCAGCATGAGCGCGGACAGCGCCCAGACGCCGACGAGGACCGCCCGGAAGCCGGGCAGCCGCAGCGGGAGGGCGGCTCCGGCGGTGGCGACGATCGCGGTGCCCATCACCGCGGCGTACCAGTTGGGGCCGAGCGAACGGAGCGAGACCCGCGCCCGGGGCTCGGGGCGGGACGCGGGCACGGGAGGGGCAGACGGTTGTACAACGCTGGACATGCCGCCCAGGCTGCCGCGGCGCACCTGCCCCCACCAGGGACCACGTTCTTATGAGGGCATAACCTGGCTTTATGAGCAGAGAGCGGGGCGACGCGGCCGGAAGCGGTGCGGGAAGCGGTGCCGGTGCCGGTTCGGGGGTCGGCGCAGGGGCCGGTGCGGGGGACGGCGGACGGGCCGCGATACCCCTGGCGCACCGCGTCCCCGACCTGGGAGCGCTGGAATTGCTGCTGGCCGTCGCCCGGCTCGGCAGCCTGGGGCGGGCGGCCCGCGAGCTCGGTATCTCCCAGCCCGCCGCGAGCAGCCGGATCCGTTCCCTGGAGCGGCAGTTGGGGGTCGGCCTGGTGGAGCGTTCGCCGCGCGGCTCCCGGCTCACCGACACCGGGGCCCTGGTCACCGACTGGGCCCGGCGGATCGTGGACGCGGCCGAGGCGTTCGACGCGGGAGCGCAGGCGCTGCGCGGCCGCCGGGACTCCCGGCTGCGGGTCGCCGCCAGCATGACCATCGCGGAGTATCTGCTGCCCGGGTGGCTGATCGCGTTCCGCGGCAGCCATCCCGGCACCGCGGTCTCCCTGCACGCCGGGAACTCCGCGGTCGTCGCCGAGCGGCTGCTCGACGGCGAGGCCGACCTCGGCTTCGTCGAGGGGCTGGCCGTGCCGCCGGGCCTCGACGGCACCGTTATCGGCCACGACCGCCTGGTTCTGGTCACCGCCCCGGGGCACCGCTGGGCGCGCCGCCGGACGCCGCTGACCCCGGACGAGCTGGCCGGCACTCCGCTCGTCCTCCGCGAGCGCGGCTCCGGAACCCGGCAGGTGCTCGACGCCGCGCTCGCCGGCCACGGCGGCCCGGCCGTACCGCTGCTGGAACTGTCCTCCACCACGGCCGTCAAGGCGGCGGTGCTCAGCGACGCCGGGCCGTCCGTGCTCAGCGAGCTCGCGGTGGGGGAGGAGCTGACCGCCCGGCGTCTGGTGGAGATCCCGGTGGCGGGCGTCCGGCTGGGCCGCGAGCTGCGCGCGGTATGGCCGTCCGGCCGCCGCCCCGCCGGCCCGGCCCGCGACCTGCTGTCGTTGACGGGACGCCCGGGCGCGGGCCCGCGGTCCGCGGGCTGAGGGGGCTGCGGGAACGTACCGGAGCGGATTCTCGGGGTCGCGTCAGCAGTAGTCCCGCTCGGTTCGTACAAGCCGCTGCCGCGTCACCGGCCACCCGCATCGCCATGGCGGAGCACCACCCTCGCGGGACGTGAGCCTTCACCATGAGTGGGCAGGGTCGGTTCACGGCTGCCGGCGACCGCATGCGGCGACACAGCCTGACCGACGAGCACCTTCTGATCGACATCGGCGTCGGCTAGACAAGCCTGGGGAGATCCGCGAGGTTCGCGCTTCGGTGGATTCCTTGCGCAACGTGGCGTTGGACGAGGTTCTTTCGGTGGAGCTCATCATGAGGACGCGAAAAGAGATCGCACGTGACTGACGAGAACGAGATCAAGAAGCAGACCCTCAAGGCTCTTCTGGCCGCCGACCTGTCCGAGGTCAAGTGGACCAAGTCGGAGTTCTCCGGAGGAAGCCCCAACGACTGCTTGGAAGTCACCCGGGTCGAGGGGCTGGGGTGGGTGCTGCGGCATTCCATCTTGAAGGAGCACCTGATTCCGCTCACCGACTCCGAGTACGTCGCCTACATCAAGGGCGTGGACGCCCGGCAGCCCGGCCTGACACCGGACATCTGATCCGGGACACTCGGATCGACGAAGGCCCGCTCACCCCGTTCAGAGGCTTGGGTTCTAGTGGTCGTCGCAACACCCCAGTTCAGGGGATGCGATGGACTTCCAGATCCGGAAGGTGCGGAGCCCTCAGGGGGCGAAGAAGC